>CALLVB010000078.1 GCA_938010795.1 Minisyncoccota bacterium | reverse complement strand
ACTGGTGGCAATCAGCTATCGCTGACACCATTGCCCGCCAATAAATGGCACGATGGCCTTCCTTTTCTCTTTGTCAGAAGGGTGATTGATATGCGTCAAAAACTCAAAATTAAAAAAGTAATATCACACAAAGCCTTAGTTAGTACAAAACCTCAGCTTTCTTTCCGTTTCATTTCTATACATGTACAGGACTGGGTAACCACAATATAAGAAATAAGAGTGAGGTACGAAATATACATGAAATATACAATGATTATAGTATACATGAGGAACTCCTACGGCGAGGATTTTCTTAATTTGATCTTATTGCGATGGAGAATGACGTTTTTCCTTCGGTTGGAAGAAAGGGTTTGAGCCAATATACATTATATGATTATACACCCTGTCCCATATGAGCCGCCCAAACGCCCAATGCTTATGATATATATTATTTTTCAATTTTCAAAAGAAATTCAAATAAAAATGAAAAAAATGTTCTCAATATTGAAGTTGAAACTGTCAATGGACCGGATAATTCAACTAGTGTCCCAGTAGAAAACAAAACGACTTGATGCTGCGTTCCCTCAAAAAGCAAGAAACTGGAAGATTGGAACCATTTGTTCTTCCCCAACATGAGCAAACTGTCTTCAAGACGAATGAATTAAACACCCCAACGCAATATGACGTCATGGTGTCATAACATGCAAAATGTCCCTTTGAAATTGGTCAACATCCGTCAATTGCAATCATAGCTTGGTATGGTGACTTCTGAGACAAGCTTCCATAAATTACAATTTAAAATTGTTAAGATAACCGTTAGTAATGATCAAAGCCTCGTGCTTTGACAGTACGATATGTTGCCCTCTGACGCGCAGGTCAATAGTAGTTTTTTTTTATAGTGGTACAGTAAGGTCAGGATAGGATGGTGTACAGTAGCAAAGGTGTGGTTGGGCGGTACCCCTACACCGTTGTCGCTTGACCGGCTCGCCATCTGGGGGTACCGATCTACCGGTATGTCCATTCAGGTTGGTGAGTTTCGTAATGGCTTTCAATTTAGGGCACTGCCAATGCACACTTGACCACCAATGAGACAGTGTAATCCGTGCTAAATAGAGCACAGGGCAGACTCCTCCACATCATTGGTCAACGGGATATTTTTGTTCTGCTAAATAAGAAATAAGTACGCAGCTTCAAGATTCAAACTCAAAAGCGAGGAAAATTCGGAGGTGGCGAACTGTATTCTGGGTAGGTCACATCATCACTCACATGTTGTGTGCTTCATAATTTCGGCCGGTTACCGTTGCCTATCCTAGACCTAGAGAATGATGAGGCCACAGGTGCCGGTAGATAGCAAGGTAGCTATTATGAAACGCATACGATCCAAAGTTAGTGTCAATGAGAAAAAGAAAATCATAGCGATAAGTGCTCAGTGGCGGCATCACGTACAGAAGACCGACCGTGGCTACCAGTGTAACTATTTTAAATGCGGCGAGCACTTTGACCATATCTTTTCACCGGGAGATGTATCGGTGCGGCCATATGATCTCAACGACGCCCTTGGACGGTTAGAGTCTCATATTGCAGATAGGCACTCCCGTATTACCGTATACTACTGCTCGGTATGCGAACAGGCAGTGTCTTTTCGGGACATATTGGAGCATAAAGAGACCTGCAAGTCGGATATTTACAATGTGTTCGGCATTGTGAAAAACAAGAGATGGGGGAAGCGGAACAAAACACTTAACGAGCAGGCAGGTGCAGAGGCGGCGCTTATGAAGGTACTACGATCCCGTGTGATGGACAAAGAAAAGAGGTTATATTATCTTTGGCGAGCTGCCTTAGAAGCTTGTGAAGATGATTGCACGTACTGTGATTACAAGTGGGCTGACACGAGAGACATGGAGTACCATCTACGGATGGACCACTACTGCTTTAAATGGTACTATTGCTCACACTGCTGTCAGGATTGGTCCATGGCACACAAGGACAAGTGTAAGGGATTCAAAGTTAGTATGCTACGTATTATGGGAGGCTTCAAATACCATAGTTTAACACCGTTGGATGAAGAGATGAACGGCCAGGAGGAGGAGCTTGCTGACAACGACAAGGGGGTGAAGCAGTCTGACAAAAGAGGCCTGAGTAGAGCTGTTTCTCAAATAGATAGTTTGCGCCATAGTGGACTACCGCTCGTTAGACTTGAACGACTGCCAGCAGAACACACTCACACAGATAGAGGATATTACATCACGGGTGAAGGGGTGCAGCTAACTGTTACAGCTGCCAAGAAAGAGAGGAAACAGCAGCAAAGTACGGGGTCTGGGAGAGACAGGAGAGCGCCACACTGGATGAAGGATTACGAAGGGACCTTTGATCCGTGCACAGCGTCGCAAATGGGCGCGGGAGACACAGCTTGGGTACCAGTGTAACTATGTCGGAAAGCCAAAGTACTTCGTTATTATTAAGTATTACCAACAGTAGCCGATCGCAGGTAACCGATACTGCGACCGGCAAATTTAAACGTGTTCTGTATGCAGAAAAAGGAGAGTGGTCGAAGTGGGTAAAAACTATCAATAGAGGAAGAGTTAGATACGTAGAAGAGCTAACAATTCGGAGTACCAACTAAAGCATCCGGCTTCTCCTAAGTGTGCGTATTGCGCCCATTACACCTTCTTAGCAGTGTTCTTAACAATCTAGTGTGTATTATTTTTGTGCACTGTCGTGAACATCATCCAAACAAGTCCATCCATTTCCTTGTTCTTGAATCTGCCGTACAGGTGAATGACCATCTGCATATCATGTACCCCAATACCTTCACTGTCAGCTCCAGACCCTCATATTTGAAATGAATGGCACGCAGGCTATGACCGAATATAATTGTCAACGTTTAATGCTACATGAATATTGCCGTTTTTATTTTATCATTATGTTTTGATGCTATTTAGCATCCAAGGGGGATCCAAAATAAGCTTCGTACACATATTGAGCCAAAAGATGCGTATAATGTGTTCTGTGTCCTGTGTTTAACACATTATTGAGCATGTCTTATTGGCAATCATGATTATAATTTTTATAAACATTGACAGTCATAAATTGTAAGAATATTGTCCGTGAGTGTTTTTTTTTCTTTTGGAATAAATTTACCGGTACATATAAAAAGGGTATATCTGTCTATTTATAGCCAACAAATGCAGAAATCATCGAGTAGTCCTTTATTGACAGAGAGCAGTGATCGTTAGATCTGAGAAAATATGTCCGATTACTTTTGGCAAACCTTTTTGCAATAATTCGATATTTTTT
This sequence comes from Minisyncoccota bacterium, assembly GCA_938010795.1. Taxonomy (GTDB): domain Bacteria; phylum Patescibacteriota; class Minisyncoccia; order Phycocordibacterales; genus JAHDEI01. The sequence continues at coordinate 1,113 of CALLVB010000078.1, read as the reverse complement.
ACCAACACAAGTGTAATCATCGTATGCCATTTGTCTATGTCGTATACACATAATTCAAACAAGCTTTTCTGTTCAATTTTTTCCTAAGAAAAAATGGTACTTTCCGTCTTGACCAGAGTAAAAGTGTCTGCCTCACCATTGCTTTGGAATGAGCCACATGGGGAGCACATTAACGCTCAAAATAGACGGTTAATTATATAGCTCTCATTACTCTTTCGGTTACAACCAACGCGAAGGAGCAAATTTACTAAATAGGTGGGTAAATCTTAAGTTGCGATCAATTGATCCATTTTCGCGCGCTCTATTCTTTTAAGGCTTGAAACAGTAATATTGATCAAACTGCAAAAAGAGTTCACGATATTTATCAGGGTAGCTGAGGTCAGCGGTGCCAGGTAATCTTAACGTAAAAGGTATAAAAGAATGGAGCATTTGCATTTAAAAATAACATCACAGGTTGATATAGATCTATACTTCAAAACTTTGTTGAGACTTAGTACATCCATCATTCTACTTTTCTCTTTTGGCGAGATGTCGTCAGAAACTTAACCATTCAACAAATGCAGCTTCAGCAGGTTAATGTGTAATTAGCTTGCGCTTCAGACAAATGTCCCTTATACCCTTCAAATAATTGCCCTTTTGTTATTTTGTGATGACCGCAGCAACTAATAGTATGTGATCCTGTGTTTCTTTTATGTCACATTTATCACGTGAGCTAAGGATATGCCTTATGCAACCCCTCTTATCTGTTGAGAATCATTTGAAAGATACATCCTCGCTAAAAGTGCTAATGTTCTTTCTTATTTTGACAGAGGTACGAATGTAAGGAAACTTTTTTAACCATCAAAAGGCTTCTCAAAAAGTTCGCTGTTTGATCCAAAACTTCATACGTGACACTTCCGTGTTGAGTGCAATTAGTGCAAGTTATTTCACTCACTTATGCTCACTTCGTGGCTTGGGATTAAGACTTCAAACGAAATGTCTACATCATCTACCACATCAAACATGGATGAGATTGAAAAGGAAAGGGGAAAAAAGAATACAAAACATGCTTGGACCGGACCACAAAAAAAAAATAGCGGAATACCAAACAGTACTAGATGAACGGGCACGGAT
>CALLVB010000077.1 GCA_938010795.1 Minisyncoccota bacterium | reverse complement strand
TCTATATAAACGTTCTGTGACAATTTCCATATGAAGCATGCCCAAGAACCCACACCGGAACCCTCGACCCAATGATCCTGATGATTCTTCTTCATATGACAGTGATGAATCAGTCAGTTTTAATTTTTCGAGTGCTGGCTTGAGTAATTCAAATTCGTCTTGTGATTCTGGATACACAGAAGCCCACACAACTGGATTTGGGTTTTCATATCCTCCAAATGCCTCTAAAGGATTTTTTTGACTCACAATAGTATCTCCGACAGACGCTACACCTGGTTTTTTAATACCAGTCACAATGTACCCAATCTCTCCTGCGACTAATTTTTCACGAGGAACTTCTTCTGGACTAAATGTTCCCACCTCAAGTGAGGTGAACTTTTCATTAACGACCTTAAACAACAGTGGAGTATTTTTGGTAATTTCTCCATCAAGAATACGTACAAACACAACGATTCCTTTGTTTGGATGATATTTAAAATCAAACACAAGTGCTCTAAAATCTTTTACCTCTTCATGTGTCACTTGTGGCTCTGGGACCTCTCTAATAATTTTCTCGAATAATTCTAATACCCCTGCCCCACTCTTTCCTGACGTTTCGACAATATCCTCCATTTCTACATCAACTAAAAGTGCCAATTCTTCTTTAATCTCTTCAATTCTAGCCAGCGGTTAATCACATTTCGAAAGTGCAGGAATAATGTGCAGTCCTGCGTCTTGTGCCATCTTTAATGTAGTGAGTGTCTGTGCTTGTACACCCTGTGTTGCATCTACTAATAGAATTGCTCCCTCAACAGCTTTCATTGCTCGTGATACTTCGTATGCAAAATCGATGTGACCGGGTGTGTCGATTAAGTTAAGAATATAATCTTTCCCTTCATATGTGTGTTCCATCCGAACTGGCTGCATCTTAATAGTGATACCTCGCTCACGCTCAAGCTCCATGGTATCGAGCATTTGATCCTGCATCTTCCTCGCCTCAACAGTTGAGGTAGCATCAAGCATCCGATCAGACAGTGTCGATTTACCGTGATCAATATGGGCAATAATAGAAAAGTTGCGGATATGCTCTCTTGTGTGGTCTCTCATAATGATCCGTAGTATAGCAAAGTTATGTAAAAAAATTAGAGCCTCGCACGATAATGCGAAGCTCTAAACCTACCGGCGATGAATTATCTAGCCTGTAGAGATTTCTTTGAGGCGTTTGCTGCGTTTACGTAATCTGTAGTGAAGAACTACGTACTCATGTGTCACAATGTTTGTCACAACAAGAAACAAGAACATGCTCCACAAAATTATTTGCAGATGCACCACATCAACGAAAAACAGGGCGAGAAACATACCGTACAATATAGCCAGAGATACCACTGCCAGCTCCGTTACATCCCATTCACGAGAACAAGCAAAAGTGATACTTATCAAGACTGAAACAAACATGGCTGCACATAAACCAAACAGCATATCTTGTTCCGCAAAGAAAATATCAGGAGACATACCTTGCGATATATACAATCCAAATAAAGAATAGAACAGTGCTATAGATAGTGGAATATTCCGAAAAATATATTTTTTCACAAGACCCTCTTTGAGTCATTTCGAACAAAAAACGATGTTTGTTCTCCTGGTTCGATATTAACAATTGCCTACAGGATTATCAAATTACACAACATATTGTATACTACTCAGATCATGAGTCTTACTCTCCCTAAAATTAAACTACCATGGTTCCCACTGAGTGTAATCATCTTTTTCCTCATCATTACTGTTGGAGATTCTTTTGGAGTAATTCCAGGAATCAATGACATGATTGCATTTCTTGAATCCCTCTATCTACGCTTTGGTTTGTTTGGACTGTTCATCAGTGCGCTCCTAGAAGGTATTGCGTACTTTGGCCTCTACTTCCCCGGATCAGTAGTAGTGATTCTTGCTGTAGTACTCTCAGATGGAAGCCTTGGCACATTCCTAGGTATTAGTGGGACAGTATCTCTTGCACTTACCATCTCAGCCTGTATTAGTTATTTCTTAGGGTCTAGAAGAATCATTAAAGACAAACTGCAAGGCAACGCTAATTACGACAGAGACTCTTGGTTCTGGTTTGTATTTAATCACTGGCACCCAAACGGACTTGGGTTACTTTACTTTAAACGTGGGTTTAATGGTGAAAAGTTATTTCCGTACATATATATCACACCCGTTATCGTGTTTTTGTATGGGATCTTTTGCTCATACCTGATATTTTCACTCAAAGAGTATGCTGAGGCAGACCAAACATTCATTATTTTTACTATTTTAGGTTTATGGTTCTTTGTTGAGTTATTTTTTAAGAATAAACCTCAAAATACTCCACCAACGACTGTCGAAAACTAGGCGTTGACTTTTTTTTATATTCGTCTAAAATACTCTCTTATGTTTGACAAAACAGTAAGAAATTCGTATACGAATAAATTGTGGGCAGCTTCTATGACAACACTGCTTGTTTTTGGATATGCTCCAATTGCAGTTGCAGAACCCATCTCTACGTTTGTCTCAAATACTTCTACTCCACAAGAAGAAGTATTACTCGCTAGTGAAGACGAAGATCCTGCCTCGGCCAATC
>CALLVB010000076.1 GCA_938010795.1 Minisyncoccota bacterium | reverse complement strand
ATCTAGAAAAATAAAGGAGTCAATACCGGAAGACCTAAATAGATCTACCGAAGATCCATGTGTCAGGATAAAGTAGCGGATCCAGTATTGACACGGTTGGCTGGCCTTGTGTGGCGTTCACACCAAGCTTTCAGCGTCGTTTTCGACAAAATTTTGCTGTCAAGCAATTTCACAGCAGGTATAGGTCCCAAATCGTAGGACGGAATTTTGGCGCCAAATCAAAAAAGCGGGGTTGGCGTGTGCTGCCACCTATGCATATCATGCTGCATAATTAGATCCAAAGTGAGGCTGAATGGAGGGAAAACATTCTTTTTGAAGTCTTCAGAGAAAATTCACCAAATTAGAGGTAAATGGCCCTTTTTATGACTGAATTTAACTGTACAGTAATAGTATTAGTTGTATAGACCAGGCAGGAACAGGTTTTAGAGCTTGGCAACACATTTTTCGCTCATATTTCTGTGTTGAAAAGTCGATTCAAAATGTGTGTGTAACCCTTCATGGTTTTGCTTTTTGGACTCATTTTTCTTGGTTAAATCTGTCCTAAATCAGTCCCAATTAGTCAAAACTGTGTGTCTATCAGCTATCCCATGCTTTTTGTACAATCAGCGTAGAGAAAACCCCTTTATTCGCCGATTTCAGAAATAGTTGTCAAACCGGTGCAACCCGGTGTGGTGGAGAAAAGACCCGGTGAAGTTCGAAAATATCTGGCGCTATCTAATAGGGAATTTACTCCACGTTTCCTCTGTTGCAGGTACCTTTAGACAACCATGTCTCAACGTATACGGCGTGGGGGCCCGGGAGATGACGCCGAGTACATCGAGTGGACCGACATGCCCGCTGGGCTCGGCGTTATTCCACAAAACTACGGTGGGTACCCGGTGTGTCGTTTAAAAAACCCGGTGAAGTTCAAAAAAATCTGGTGCTAACCTGCCTATAAAATGACACTGTTCTGTTGTAGATCCCAAACCGTGGGACTTAAGGATGTACACACAAGCCCAAGTGTACAGAGAGGTGACACAACATCTATCTGCTCGTGACAAGTTCGAGGCCAAGCTGACATTGCAGCTGGTGAACACCACGACAGTCGAAGTTGGAGACGCGGCGCCTGGCAGTTTTGGGGCAGCTCTCCAATCTGCTGATGCTACGGTTGCGACGCCAAACACGACCATCTCCCCGGTCGGTCCTCCGGCGGGTCCGTCTGCTACTTCCACGCCTGCAGCCCCTTCGAAGACCAAGGCCAAACGCCCTGGTGTCCACGGTTAGTACCATTTGGCATTTGAAAACCCGGTGCGCTTCATAAATCACCCGGTGAAGTTAGAGAATGACCCGGTGCGACTCGGTGATGTTTTGTAGAGATCCTCGAACCCGTGAGTGGCTATAGGGGCCAAATGCCGAAGAAGGTCCCCTGGAAAAAGGCTGAATCGTTGCTGAAAGTCCGCAATGGTAAAAATGCCAACCCCGGCTTGAAAAACGGACTGGTGTATCACTATGTCGAGGAGTACTTGAAGCTGAACGGAAATCTGCAAATAGGCGTGGTACGTAGACCCGGTGTTACCCGGTGTGCTTTGAAATTGAACCGGTGAAGTTAGTGTTAAACCGGTGTCATTTACTGTGTCAAATTCTCTTCAGTCGGACCCTGGTAAGCTGGAAGACGGTTCCCCGGGAGGCAACTGCCTGGCGGACAGCATCGTCCAGCAGCTGGATATAGAAGAGGGCCTTTTTTACACGGGGATGCATCTCAGGAGGCAGGTTGCGGTATTCATGTGCCGCCAGGCCGAAGCTGTCTACCCTATTGTTTCTACGGAGCTCCGCGGAGCCTACGGCATGCTCGAGTAAGTGTTATTCCTGTTATTCCTCCCTTGATTCTGCCAAAAGCGCCCCCTCATCTCTCTCTCTCTCTGCTTTCAGGACATCCGGTCAGTACAAGGGACAGGCGACCGCTGCTGCAAACGCGGGGGTTGGCCCCATGTCCTACAAAGAGTACGTGCTGTCGATCTGCAACAAAGGTAAATTCCGATGCAACCCGGTGTGCTGTGTATAAAACCCGGTGAAGTTAGAGATATCTCTGGTGCGACCCGGTGTGCCGTGTAAAAAACCCGGTGAAGTTAGAGCTGTCTCTGGTGCGACTCGGTGACCTATGCCTTTGCTTTCAGAATTCTGGCTCGACTCCGCGTTTCTAAAAACGCTGCGCCTGCTGTTTGGCTGCTTCGTCACAGTCGTGCTCGGAGACCCAAGGCTGGAGGAGCTGCGGATTGACCATGGGAGGGCGGTCGGGGACCCCACAGTTCCCATGATACGTGTCCTTTTCAATGGGAGCCCCATCATGGGGCATTACGTGCCCATATGTAAGTACTACTCGGTGCAAAGCGGTTGTTTTGTATTTGTGTCGGTGAAGTTGGCGAATATCTGTTCATTGACCTGACAGATTGATTTATTTGTAGTTACTTCCGGCCGTGCCAAGATACCCGTCGATGGTCCGACCATCTCTGGCATGTATTTGCCCAGTATGGATAACGACCTCCCGCCTGCCGTGCAGCCTGTCGTGAAGCCTGCCGTGAAGCCTGCCGTGAAGCCCGCCGTGAAGCCCGCCGTGAAGCCTGCCAAGTCGGCCAAGACTTCAAGCCCCCCTCCAGGTATTTGTCCCGGTGCCTAACCCGGTGTGTCGTGTGAAAAACCCGGTGAAGTTAGACCTGCCTCTGGTGCGACCCGGTGTGTCGTGTAAAAAACCCGGTGAAGTTAGAAGTGACCTATCTGTGTCTTTGTTTCAGAGAAAGAACCAACCACGGACCAAGACGACGATGAAGAAGACGACGATGATGAAGAGGATGATGATGATGATGATGACGACGCCGCCGCCACTCCTCCAGCCAAGCGTCCCAAGGGCCTTTCAGAAGAAG
>CALLVB010000075.1 GCA_938010795.1 Minisyncoccota bacterium | reverse complement strand
TTATATGTGAGGAACACCCACGCAAACAGAACCACTACTGCTCCAATAATTATTTCCATACTTTTTTAGTTACTCATTAATAATAAAATTGTAGCATATTAATGATTGTCTAAAAGAAAAACACGCTAGTCCCTCCAAGTTTTCAGGACTAACGTGTTTACTTTATGCGGAAGTAGAGGGATTCGAACCCCCGGTGCCATTTCTGACACTCTGGTTTTCAAGACCAGTGCATTCAACCGCTCTGCCATACTTCCAAATATTTTGTCTGTTATTTTTTAGCGTCAGAAACTGACACTCTGACGATAGTCTGTATTTGCAAGACCGATATGTTTTCAATCGCTCTGCCATACTTTCAATCTTCCGTGCTGTCCGAACAGTGCCAAGTATAATACCTAAATTACACTACTTTATCAAGATTATGCTACAATTTTATTATTAATGAGTAACTAAAAAGTATGGAAATAATTATTGGAGCAGTAGTGGTTCTGTTTGCGTGGGTATTCCTCACATATAACGGATTTATCGCAGGAAGAAACAGATTAGAAGAGGCATGGGCCGATATTGATGTGCAACTAAAACGTCGATATGACCTTATTCCAAACCTGGTTGAAACAGTAAAAGGATATGCAGCTCACGAAAAAGAAACACTTGAGGGTGTAATTAAGGCTCGTGCAGCAGCAACAGCTATTAATATTGATGCTGGAAACCTGACAGCTGAGACAATGGGGATGCTTCAGGGTGCAACAGCTGGTCTTGGAGGTGCACTTTCAAAACTAATGGCCGTTGCAGAACAGTACCCAGACCTCAAAGCAAACGAAAACTTTCTAGAATTACAGCGAGAGCTCACAGACACAGAAGATAAGATACAAGCAGCACGACGTTTTTATAACGGCACAGTACGAGACTTTAATATTAAGGTTGAATCAGTTCCTTCAAACATTATTGCAAGCATCTTCAAGTTTACAACTCAAGCATTCTTTGAGCTTGCAGAAGATTCAGAGGAACGAGAAAACGTTAACGTAGAATTCTAAACATATGATAACGCCGCACGTACAAGCACGGGCTAATGTTCGAAAAACATGGTTCTTGATGGGTTCATTCCTGATCTTTATTATTGCAATAGGGTGGGGACTTTCGTATATGTACGATAACCCAGCTATTTTATATGTTGCAGTAGCATTTTCTTTTATCGGTAATTTTTTTTCATACTTTAATTCCGATAAAGTGGCTCTCAAGATGTCTGGTGCCAAACCAATGGATCCTAAGAATCCACAACATAAAGTCGCACTAAGGATCGTAGAAAATCTTGCTATCTCACAAGGGATGCCAACTCCACGGGTATACATCATTGAAGATTCAGCTATGAATGCATTTGCGACTGGGCGTAATCCAAAAAATGCTGCAATGGCATTTACTACAGGAATTATTGACGGTCTTGAGAAAAAAGAGCTCGAAGGAGTTGCGGCTCACGAGCTTTCTCATATCAAGAATCGTGATATCTTGGTAATGACTATTGTGGTGGTACTCGTTGGATTTATTTCAATTATTGCTGACATGTTTATGCGAGGAGCATTTAAAACTAAAGGGGGAGACAGCAAAGCGAGCGCAATTATTCTAGTAGCGGGTATTGTTTTTGCAATTCTCTCTCCGTTTATTGCTAAGGCAATTCAGTTGGCTATCTCAAGAAAAAGAGAATATTTGGCTGACGCGTCAGGAGTCGAGATGACTCGGTATCCAGAAGGGCTCGCTTCAGCACTTGAGAAGATTTCAAAACAAAATAAACCGGTAAAGCGAGCAGGAACAGCAACGGCCCACCTGTATATTTCATCTCCATTTTTAGATAGAGACAGAACCACCGTTGATTTTTTGGAGCGAATATTTTCAACTCATCCACCAATCACACAAAGGATTGATAACTTGCGAGGGATGAATAAATAACATACAAACTGATATGACAAATATCAGTTTTTATTTTATAATCTAATTCGATTGAAACTATAATCTATTGACATGAAAGGGGCTTGGTATGCCTACAGTGAAACAATTCGAAATAAGAGACGGTTATCAGTATGATGATTCTGACGGTATTAAGATCGAAAGAACAATCAAGTTCGTAGATAGGCGTAAATCATTTTTTGTCTATCATGCGTATCTTCTTGAGGATCCAAAATCCGAACTATACTTTGTAACGTTTAAAGGTAGAAAAAGATTGTCTGAGTGGACATACCACGTAGAAGCTGATGATCCCGGTACTGCACTCCAAATGGCACGTGCTGCGTTCAAAAACCTTGCGCGTAACAAACAGGAGTATGTTGGTAAGATCAGCACGATGAGGTCTTGGCTACGCAGGACACCAGGTATCACTTTTAGCAAAGAAGATGCCCAGAATGCAGGATTTTGTCGCTTAGGTGTAGAGAATTTTTTCTCAGAACTTGGATGGGGAGAGGTGGTTACCGCCAAGCAAGCACTGGAACGGTTGAATACAGAACATGAAAATGTGTGCATTGTTGCATATCAAGTATTTAACCCACCCCCTAAGTTTATATAAATTCATGAAAGCCGCCCAGTGGGGCGGCTTTTTTACTTCTTATTTGGATACATTTGTTTGATGCCTTTAACAGACGAGAGAATAATTTTTGCAAGCACTGTTGTATCTACGTCACTTAATTTATTAATATATAAACACGAACCTTTACTTACTTTGTGTTTACCAAGTTTTGCGAGTTGTTTCTCAAACTTTGAAACACCTGGCATCAGATAGATAGAGATGTTTTTACCACGAGGAGCAAAGGCAGTAAGAGGCCATTCACCTTCTTGGGAACTTTTCTCTGATGTGTAGTGATATGAGCCAAAACCAATCATGGATTCACCCCACATAGTTGCCTTCAGGCCAGTGGTAGATTCAAAGATCTTTACAAGTTCCTTGCTATCTTTTTTCTTTTGCTTGCCTTCAAGTGTTGCAATGAAAGCTGAAACAGACGCGGTATTCTTTTTTGTTTGTAGTGTTGACATATGTAGAGTGCCGTTTATTATTACATACCGCTACGAAAAGAGAGGTGAGGTATAATCTAGTGATGAAACAAGGCATTTTTTGGTTTAGAAGAGACTTGCGAACAGAAGACAATGTCGGACTATTCCATGCGTTACAAGAGTGTGACCACGTGATACCAGTTTTTGTGTTTGATACAACTATTTTAGACAGGATAGAGGATAAAAAAGATCACAGAGTTACGTTCATTCATGAGACATTACAAGAGCTACATAGTGAGTTTGAGAAGTATGGCTCTAGTCTTATTGTCCGGTCTGGAGACCCACAAGAAATTATCGTGCAACTTGCTAAAGAATATGATGTCTCAGGTGTGTACACGAATCGTGATTATGAGCCATATGCACGTGTGAGAGATGAATCAATGACGACAGCGCTTCACGAGATTGATTGTGAGTTTAAAACATATAAAGACCATGTTGTGTTTGAACCTGGAGAGATCCTTAAGGATAACGGGGAGCCATACATGGTATATACGCCATTTAAAAACAAATGGCTCGCTCACTTCAAAGAGGAGATGACACGAGAATTCCCAAGTAGCAAAAACCTTACTAAGCTTGCTTCGCTGTCCGCAGGGCCCGTGATGAGTTTAGAGGAAATAGGGTTTGAGCAAAGTTCAATACCGCCAGATACCTATAATATAAGCAATGAGGTATTTCATGAGTACAAGATAAATAGAGATTATCCAAATAGGGAATGGGGAGTATCAAGAATTTCTCCATACCTCAGATTTGGACAAGTATCCACAAGAGAGGCATATCGAAAAGCCATGTCAGCTGGTTCTGATCATTTTGTGAGCGAATTAATATGGCGAGAATTCTTTCAGCATGTCTTGTGGTATTTCCCTAATAGCAAGCGCAAAGCAATTAAACCTCTGTACGATACTGTTGAGTGGAGTAGAAATAAAAAACACTTCAAACAATGGTGTGAAGGAAAGACCGGATATCCAATTGTGGATGCGGGAATGAGAGAGCTCAATGAAACAGGGTATATGCACAATAGAGTGAGGATGATCACTGCGAGTTTTTTATGTAAACACCTGCAGATTGATTGGCGATGGGGTGAAGAGTATTTTGCTAAAAAATTGTTTGACTATGAGATGGCTTCAAATGTAGGAAACTGGCAGTGGGTTGCTGGTAGTGGGACAGACACTATGCCATATTTTAGGATCTTTAATCCATATACTCAGCAGGAGAAGTTCGACCCCGAGGAAGAGTACATTGCACGCTGGATTTCTGAATACAAGACAGACGAGTATCCAGATCCCATAGTTGATCATAAAGAGGCGCGGGAGAAAACACTTGAGATGTATAAAAAGGCAGTAAAGAAAAAAGAAGATTAATCACTTGTGTTTCTGCGCTTGCCACATGCGGTTGAGCAATAGACTACTTCTGGCCATATTCCTCGAGATTCCCATTTTTTTCTATTGTGAAACGGTCTTTTACAGGTAGGGCAGATCTTCATTTGTCTTCTTATATCATTCTTTTGTGCCATGACTTATAATTAAGTATACATGCAAGAAGCAGTACTTATTTATCCTCACCAGCTATTTGATAAACACCCAGCAATTGTGGAGGGGAGAAGAATTTATTTGATAGAAGAGCCATTAATGATGGGTGAATTTCCGGTACATGCGCAAAAAATGCTTCTCCATTATTTATCAATCAGGGAGTATAAAAAGAAGTTAATTACTCAAGGGTACGATGTGGAAATTATCGAACGTGTAAACGTAGCTACTACACAAGAGGTGTTTGCGTATATTCAGTCACAAGGAGTGACACAGATTCATGTTGTCGACACCACTGATCAGTGGCTTGAAAAAAGAATAAGGGAATCAGAAAAGACACATGGATTTAATAGGGTGTGGTATGAATCTCCTATGTTTATCTTGAATAAAGAAGAAGCTGTTGAGAGATACGTCAGCTCTAGGCGACATATGGCACGTTTTTATAAACAGATACGTATAGATAAAAATATTCTCATGGATGGTGCAGAACCTATCGGTGGCAAGTGGTCTTTTGATGAAGAGAATAGAAAAAAGTTACCTAAAAATTATGAGGTGCCTATGGATATGGAGTATATGGATAATGATGAGATTGAGGCTGCGATGGAGTGGGTTGCTCATTTGAAATGTGAAATATACGGAGATGTACAAGTGTGGATTCCATATACGAGAGAAGCTGCTCTTGTATGGCTCGATAACTTTTTAGTTCAAAGATTTTCAGAATTTGGTCCATATGAAGATGCAATTTCAGATGAGTTTGTTCGAATCAATCACTCAGTACTATCACCGCTCATTAATTGTGGACTTATTACTCCTCAGGAGGTTCTTGATAAGACGCTTGTTTATTCACGCAAGCATGATGTACCACTCAATTCCACAGAAGGTTTTGTCAGACAAATTATTGGCTGGAGGGAATTTATGCGTGCTTCATATGAATCAGATGGTATACAAATGAGAAATCAAAATTTTTTTGCTCACCATAAGAAACTCAGTAGTATGTGGTGGAAAGGGGAGACAGGGATAGATCCTGTTGATACAAGTATTAATCGGTCATTACAATACGGATACGTTCATCATATCGAACGATTGATGGTTCTGGGGAATACTATGTTGCTCTCTGGTGTACACCCTGACGAAGCGTATCTCTGGTTTATGGCAATGTATGTTGATGCCTACGATTGGGTGATGGTTCCAAATGTATATGGAATGAGCCAGTTTGCTGATGGTGGTTCTTTTGCTACCAAGCCGTATATTGCCGGTGCAAATTACATCAAAAAAATGTCTAATTATAAAAAAGGTCCTTGGGAAGAGACGATGACTGGCTTGTATTGGAATTTCATCAATACACACAAGGAGGTATTTAAGAATAATCACAGGATGTCTATGATGCCACGGCTATTAGAGAAGATGGATGAGGAAAAAAGAACAAATCATTTTAAGCACGCACAAAAATTTCTCAGTAAATAAGATTTTTACGTAAGGTAAAAAGGGATACACGTATTTGTGCGGAGAAGACAGGATTGATAAGATTCGACGTCAAGTTTCTAAACTCACTTCGTTCGTTAAGAACTTCCTGACCGGACTCGCCTGACTCACTCAGTTCGTCTATGGCTCCGTCTTTCGAATCCTGACAAAGCTGAATAAATTCAACTTTTTCTTCTCCGCAAATAAAACACATCTACGGTGCTCTTTTATTTGCGGAGAAGACAGGATTCGAACCTGCGGTGCCATTACAACACACTACGTTTCCAACGTAGCACCTTAAACCACTCAGCCACTTCTCCAATGAGCGAGATTATAGCAAAACGTCGCAAGACGTTTTTTATTTCCTCAATTTATATCCTGTTTTAAAAATCCAACCAACTATCACAAAGAGTACTGCCATAAATAAGAGAATTACACTCATCGACCATACCGGGTGAACATCGGTAATTCCAAAGAATGCCCAACGTAATCCATTAATCATATATACAAGTGGGTTAAAAAGTGTCACTGTTTGCCAAAATGGAGGCAGCATATCTATTGAATAAAATACTCCACCTAAAAAGGAAAGAGGGGCAATAACAAATGTTGGTAATAATCCAAGTTGTTCAAAGTTCGATGCCCACAAACCAACCACAAAACCAAAGAGCGCAAACACAAACGATACCAAGACTGCAAATACAAGCGCCCACCAAGGATGCACTATAGGCAATGGAGTAAAGAAGAGCGCAACGCCAAAGATGATCGCCCCAATAAGTAGTGCTCGCGTGGTAGCCGCAAGTACATATCCAGCAGTGATCTCAATGTATGAGATAGGTGCTGAGAGTAATTCATAGATACTTCCTATGAATTTAGGGAAGTAGATTCCTGATGAAGCAGCGGAGAAGCTGTTTGCAAGCAGTGCCATCATGATTAATCCAGGGACGATGAATTGTGCGTAGCTAATGCCCCCAATGGTGTCTACTGCGCTTCCAATTGCAGAACCAAAGACTACAAAGTAGAGAGCAGTAGTGATTACAGGAGAGACAACAGATTGAAACAGTACACGTCTGGTGCGTTGCATCTCTTTTTTATATATTGTCCATAGTCCAATCCAGTTCATATTATTTTTGGTTAATGAGTGTTACAAATATCTCCTCGAGAGAAGATTGTTCGGTATCAAGGTCTTCAAATGCCACTCCAGCTTCCTTGAGACTTGAAAGAAGCGTGGTAATCCCTGAGTTTGCGCCAGTTTTGTACGAGTAGTGGATCTGGGATCCATCTGGAGAAAGAGCTACTCCTTCTTGTTGTACACCTACTGGTAATTTTTCTAGATTCTGTACTAAATTTAAGGAGAGTGTTTTGTGACCCATACGTTTCATAAGCGCATCCTTATCTTCAACTAGCTTTATTTCACCAGCAGAGATAATACCAATTCGATCAGCGAGTTCTTCTGCTTCCTCAATATAATGAGTGGTTAAGATAACTGTGGTTCCACGTTTCTGTAGGTCTTTAACTACATCCAACATCTCACGTCTGAGCTCGACATCAACCCCAGCGGTCGGTTCGTCTAAAAACAAAACCGCAGGTTCATTAGTAAGTGCACGTGCAATGAGTACACGACGTTTCATTCCTCCAGAAAGTGCTTGGATTTTTTCATCTTTTTTATCCCACAGAGAAAGATCTCTCAGGATTTGTTCGTAAAGTTCAGGATCATCTTTTTTTCCATAAAAACCTCGTGCATAGGTCATAGTACTCCATACGGTCTCAAAAATTTCTAAGAATAACTCTTGTGGAACAAGCCCAATCAGGGAACGAGCCTGGCGGTATTCTTTTTTAGTATCAAATCCTCCAACAGTAATAGTTCCACCTGAAGGTTCAACCAGTCCACAAATAGCACTAATCAAAGTTGTTTTACCAGCACCATTTGGTCCCAGAAGGGCAAAGATTTCTCCTTTTTTAATGGTGAGGTTTACATCCCTGAGGGCAGTGAAACCACTCGCATAGGTCTTAGTAATATTAGTGATTTCAATCATGCAAGCTATGATACCATAGAGGGTATAACTCATATATATGGAGAAAAAACAAATCATTCCGTTTCTTGTTCTGGTCGTGGTTACTGCGATTGCTGCATACATTATTTTAGGTGCAAGCGACTTTAGACCGCTCGTTGAGACGCTTACAGACAAGTCAGTTACACAAACCGTAGGGACACAAACAATAGTTTCAAAAGAAGTAGCAACAACTACGTCTACGACTACAGCAACTACTTCAGCCACTACGTCTACTCGAGCAATACCAGCACCTCTAGTCAAAGAGCAGGTTGGTCCTGTAGTGACAGATTTCTTCTCTTGTATTGATGTAACAGGTACCATACTAGAGTCTTATCCTAGACAATGTGTCTTTAATGGAGAAACATTTATGGAGCAGATTAAAGATGCAATAGCTATCCCAGGTGACGCAATTGAATTGACTCTTGAGGTTGGTCCAGAAAAAGTTACCTGCCAAGGATTGGTGTCGCAGGAGTGTTTGGTGGTAGATGGAGCTAATTTTTATAATGATATTACAGGTTTCGAACATGAAGAGGGGTACAGACAGACCATTAAGGTAAGTAGGACACTTAGATGGGGAACAACTGATCCAGCCCAAGTCCCAGCTGACGCAGGTCTATATGCATATGAGCTTGTCGAAGTGCTCTCAAAAGTGTCTGTTGAACAAGTAAATAATTGTGTAGTTGCTGGGTGTAGTTCACACCTGTGTATTTCGAAAGAAGAACAAGAAGCAGGAGGAGGAATTAGCACCTGTGAATTTAGAGAAGAGTATGCGTGTTACCAGTTTTCAGAATGTCGAGAACAATCTGATGGGCAATGTGGATGGACTATGACACCAGAGGTAACACAGTGTTTGGAGAATCCTCCAACCCTTCAGTAATATGGATAAAAAGGCACCACAAGAGCATTTCTATTTTGATCAATCAAAATCAGGTCAACTCAGGGACTATATCCTTTATGACGTATTGGCAGATATCACTGGCGTACATACTAAAAGGCTTTTTGGTGGGTATGGATTTTATTTAGAAGATGTTATTTTCGGAGCATACATGGATGATGATAAAGGATTGGAAGGATTTTTTCTCAAAGCTACAGAAGTTTTTGCACAAGAATTAGAAGATCATGGGGCAAAACAATTTATATATACAGGACACAAAACAAGAGGTCCAACGGCAATGCCGTATTGGCATATTCCAGAAGAACTATTAGAAAACAGAGAGCAGATTACAGAGTGGGTGTATCGCGCATGGGAGCTCTTTAGAAGAAAGTAAAACTAGAAATTGCAGAGGTGCGACAAAAATGATACAGTATTTACTATGAGTATCGCACTAAAAAAAAGATTAAATATTAGTTTGTCTGACGAGACACGAGAGTTTTTGAATGTTATCTCAGAGCGAGAGAAAAAACCCGCAGCAACAAAAGCACGGGAACTATTAGAATTAGCTCTGGAGATTGAAGAGGATTACAACATTGAAAAACTGATTGTATCTCGAGTCACTAAGGGTAAGCAGAATACTATCGGTCATGATCAAGTAGATTGGAATTAGTATGTACAAAATTAACTATTTGGGAGTGGTTATTGATGCGGACTTAAGAAAGATATCTAAGACAGATAAGAAAAAAATAAAGACTGGAATCGAAAACAAACTCATGGTTGATCCAGCCCTCTATTCGCTTTCCTTGAGGCGCCCACTTGCCGGATATCGAAAGATGAGAGTGGGTAAATACCGAGTGATCTTCTCATTTAATGAAAAAAAGAAAACGTGTCTTGTTGTGGGAATCAGACATAGAGAAAATATTTATGAAGAGATGAATAAGCGGGTGGGATGATTTCATTGAGGCAAGAAAAAGCGCAGCCGTAAGCTGCATTTTTTCTTGCCTCACGCACATAAACTATGTATACTTGTCTTTACATGAGTAAAGAAGAAATTGTATCGTGCGTTAAATCAGTACGAAAAGACAAAGGTATTACACAGCAAGATCTTGCAGAGGCTGTTGGAGTAACAAGGCAAACAATTATTGCAATTGAAAAAGGAAACTATACACCATCTGTGTTGCTTGCTTTAAAGCTTGCAAAATACATTGGACAACCAGTCGAAGATATCTTTGGTATTAATAAGAAGAAATAAATCACCACTATGAACCCAACTATTTTAAAAGAATTAATTGCCTTAGTAGTATTAGTCATTTCAATTGGCTTATTCTATGCATCACTGGCGCCCATGGCATATGTCGCATGTTATATCGTTGTGGTAATTATGTTCCTGGTATTTATCTTTAGTATTTTAAAACGAACGGACAGAGATGAGCGAGAACAAAACCATCACACCATGGCAGCGGAATCTGGCTATGTCGTTGGTGCTGTTGCACTACTAGTAGGTATTGCAGTGCAAACATTAACTGTGCACAAGGTAGATAGTTGGTTGTTTATTGCACTTATTGTAATGCTCGTAACCAGACTTGCGGTACGAATTTATCTCGATAATAAACAGTAAACACAGTTTGTTAAAATGTAAAGTATACTTGACATTTAAAATACCTCCTGATAGACTCAGGAGGTATTTTATTAAATAAAAATTTACGTATGAATAATGTAATCGGAATAATTGTCGCACTAGTAGTAATTGTTGGAGGAGGGTGGTATTTCTTGTCTGGACAAGAGGATAAGACAGAGACAGAAGAAATAACTCAATCAGAAGAAGATAAGCTTGTTGAGCAATTAGAACAAGAGTTAATGGAAAAGAAAGAGGATGAAGAGGTCATGATGAAGAAAGAAGAGGAGGGAGTAATGGAAAAACATGAAGGAGACTCAATGGAGAAAATGGAAAAAGAGGACGTTATGATTAAAGAGGAGGAGGTGATGGAAAAAGAAGATGGTGAAGTAATGGAAAAGACGGACGACGTGATGGAGAAAAAAGAGGACGTTATGATCAAAGAAGAGCCAGTAGCTCAGGCGTCAGGAACATTTACAACATATTCAGCTAGCAAGGTTGCACAAGCAAATGGGGATGTGGTGATCGGATTCTTTGCTGACTGGTGTCCATCATGTAGAGCACTTAAGTCTGATATTAATTCAGATCTAACAGCAATTCCTGCAGGACTTACTATTCTTGATGCAAATTACGATTCAGAAACTGATCTTAAGAAGAAGTATGGTGTAACAACACAACACACATTGGTACAGGTTAATGCAAACGGAGAACTGATTACTAAGTGGCGAGGTGGAAACACTCTCAGTTCAGTAGTTGCAAAGGTACAATAATATAACCAACTATGGAATTCTTATTATTATCATTTATCGCGGGTGTCCTTACGGTCCTTGCTCCATGTATTTTGCCCCTGCTGCCAGTAATTATTGGTGGTTCGGTTCAAGACAATAGAGTGGTTAGGCCGGTGATTATCACACTCTCGCTCGCCGTATCGATTGTATTGTTTACATTGGTGCTCAAAGCATCAACTGTATTCATTGATATCCCACAAGCATTTTGGACATATTTCTCAGGAGGAATCATTTTACTCTTTGCAATATCATTGTTGTTTCCAGTTACCTGGGCAAAGGTAATGCAGAAATGTACACCTAAGAAATTTTCCCTCAAACACGCAAGTGAAAAAGCTCTGTTTAATCAGAGTAAAAAAGAAGGGTACGTACCAATGATCCTGATGGGAGCAGCACTCGGTCCAGTATTTGCCTCATGCTCACCAACATACTTCTTGATTCTAGGAACCGTATTACCGCAAAGTTTTTGGATTGGGATGTTAAACCTTATTGTCTATGCACTAGGATTATCACTTGTTATGTTTGTGGTTGCATTTGCAGGACAAAAGGCACTGGGAAAACTCAATATCGCCTCTGACCCTAAAGGGAAGTTCAAAAAGGGACTGGGAATATTATTCTTGCTCGTTGCAATAGGGATCCTGACGGGAATTGATAAAAAGATTGAGGTCGCAATTCTTGACTCTGGGTTTAATATTTCAAACTTTGAACAAGGTCTTGTTGATGAAAAACTCAAAGAATTAGAAGGTCCAGTTTCACAAGAGGATGAGCAGTGAAGAGAAGATGAGGTGGAGGAAGAATCATCACTGCTTACCATGAAAAAGAAAGCTCCAGAATTTAAAGGGCTGACTAACTGGATTAACTCAGAACCAATTGACACACTCGAATCTCTGCAAGGCAAAGTAGTATTGATCGATTTTTGGACATACTCATGTATTAATTGCATCAGGACGCTTGAACACAACAAGGGACTATGGGAGAAATACAAATCAGATGACTTTGTACTCATTGGAATACACGCACCTGAATTTGCCTACGAACATCACTTAGAAAATGTGAAGCGTGAAGTAGAGAAATTTGGTATTACCTATCCAGTTGTACAAGACAATGATTTTGCCACATGGTACAACTTTAAGAATAGATTCTGGCCAGCGGTGTATATTATTGATAAGAACGGAGATATCCGATATACACATTTTGGTGAAGGTAAATACCAAGAAATTGACGATGTGGTTGCAGAACTACTCGCGAAATAGAAATTACAAATTAATTATTAATCTATGAAAAACTTACTTATACAAAAACCATTCATGTCATTATTCATACTACTATTTGTGGTGTTTGTAGGGTGGGTTTTAATTAATACGTATATGAGAGCAACATCAACAGTTTCAGAGAGAACTATTGCTCCAGGGCTCCAAACCGCATATTTTGCTGGAGGATGTTTCTGGTGTGTGGAATCAGACTTCGAGAAGTTTGCAGGAATTAAAGAAGTAATCTCTGGGTATATGGGAGGAGAAACTGATAATCCAAGTTATCAAAATCATGCAGATCACAGAGAAGCTGTGGAGGTTCAATATGATCCAAATACAATTTCGTATCAGGAATTAGTGGAGTACTTCTTCCGACATCATGATCCCACAGACGAAGGTGGTTCGTTCTATGATAGAGGACATTCATATACCTCAGCCATTTACCCCAGCAACGATCAAGAAGAGCAAATTGCATGGAAGGTAATCAAAGAGCTGACAGATGGTGAAGTGTTTCCAAAACCAATTGTTACCGCTGTTGAGCGGGACGCTGAGTTCTGGATCGCTGAAGACTATCATCAGGACTACTACAAGAAAAACTCACTGAGATATAAAGCATACAGAAAAGCATCTGGGCGAGACAAATATATTGCATCTGTATGGGGAGAGCGTGATGACTTTGACATAATTCCAGAAAGCCAAGGAGATAATCCATGGGCTGGGTACGTAAAACCCACACAAGATGAACTGAAAAGTATACTGAGTGAGCTTGAATACAGAGTAACCCAAAAAGAGGGAACAGAGCGTCCATTTACTCCAGGAAATCTTGATGATGAAAAACGAGACGGGATCTTTGTAGATATTTTGTCGGGTGAGCCACTGTATTCGTCAAAAGATAAGTTTGATTCAGGAACAGGATGGCCATCATTTACCAAACCAATCTCTAATGAATTTATTGTTACGAAGACAGATCGAAAATTAATCATTGCAAGAACAGAGGTTCGATCAAAATACGGAGATAATCATATCGGACACGTATTTAATGATGGGCCGCAGTTTAATGAAGATGGTACACCATCAACAGGACAACGATGGTGTATGAATGGAGCGGCGTTAACTTTTATTCCTTT
>CALLVB010000074.1 GCA_938010795.1 Minisyncoccota bacterium | reverse complement strand
ACCTAATCTATCAAAATTCGGAACATGGAATCCGGTATCAACATCCCTACTCACCACTAATTCCTCTAGGTCATAAAGCCCAGGCTCAACCCAATAATTATGAAGAGTGCTTCTAGACCAGTTAAAGGAATCTTCTTCTGGTTCAGGGCGTGTTGGGCGACGTTTATAGGTCTCATGATAGTTACCAGTACATGAACCGGCTGAAGCAGTACATGTTCCCCAGCCATTTTCAACCCAAGCGTAGGTTACCGCCTCAGTCGCAGAACATGATGCGTTTAAGCTTTCGTCTGAACCTGAACAAGTCCATGACCAGGTATTACCACCTGTTGAAACTAAAGACGGCGTACCTGTATCACACAGACCACTGGTCGGTACTGATAGGTGTTCAGTATTATGAGCAGAACCACAAACTCCATTAATAGGTGCAGGAGGTGTGTCTATTGTTTCCTGAAGAGGACATAGTTGTAATACCCCACCAGCATCTACACACACACCAGCGCTTTGCCCTGTGGTATTTATTGTTCGAACAGTTCCCGAATCACCTGGCTCATCAAAAGAGTCAAGGTTTGTTGCAACAACAGATCCCAAGACATTTACCTTTTTCAAAAGCGATGCATCAGTCCAAGGAGTTTGACTAATCAGAGCACCAGAATCCTCTCGGAACCCAGAACCAACCAATACTCTACCCTGAAGCGCAATTGACGATAGCTCTGTTACCAGAAAGGTAGGTAAGCTATAGCTACGGATTACACCACCAATAACAGCCTTTGTATCAGAGAAGAGTGCTAGGTTTGATCCATTACCAGCCGTATCAAGCAAAATTGATGATTCGCTTCCAGCACAGTTATTTCTGCAACCTAGACCTAGACGTCGTAGGTCTTGGTTACCAGCACCTCCGTGTAAAGGTGCTGAAATTTCCTCTCCTGGAGCAAATCCACCAATCGCAAAGACGTGATTAGCTCCAAATACCAGCGCCAAAACAATAGCTGCTGCATAAGGAATATTTATTTTTTTAATTAGCTTTTTTTTCATAATAATATATTAGATTATACCTCTTTGAAGTCAGGGATAAATGTGTCATCAGATGGAAGTCGTCCTTCATCGTCAATAACATTATCACCACAAGCAACCGTTACCGTGTTACTTGTTACTGGTCTATTTGAATCTTGACCTCGACATGTCAGCCTAAACGATAGAATACCATCTGACTCAGAAACTGAACCTGAGATTTGTTCTCGTCCCGAGATACCTGGGCGTGAACCTCTCCATAGTCCATTATTAGATCCAGTTGCTCGACATGAATCTGCCTGGATATTCGTTGAAGCCCAACTAATAGTTGGATTTATAATTGGACATTCTCCAGTACGTGGACTAATGCTCAGGTCAACTGACTCGTTACATGGTGATTCTTCGTAACGTACAGACTCGTTTACTCCATCTCCTGGATCTAGATCATGTAGTGTAATAACGCCAAGACCAACAAGTTCGTCACTAGATGAATTGGTATCAGTACCTGTATAGGAACCATGATAGGCGTAACCTTCGAATTCTCCAGTGTTGATATTGTAGCTAAGACCTGGTGAGGTAAATTCATCAGCAGTACCTTCGTAAAAGGTATGTCGGTCAAAGTAAATTCGGTGATCCATATTTCCCCATCTATATCTATCTTTTTCAGAGGTTCCTTCGTGATCAACATCTATTTCGTCAATAATACCTATTGATCTACCATTTACTTCATAAAATACTATCCTACCAACAGTTTCTGACCAGGCAGTTCCTGACCATTCTCCTGTTTGTCGGTTATAACTGGTTGCAAATTCGTCGTTTGTTGTGTCGCCTGTATATTGCTCCCAAGACTCTGTACTAAAGAAAATTTTTCCGTACCCATTTTCGGTATTAGCATACCCAAGAAGGTTACCCTGAGTACCATCAGCACTACATTGTGCATGTACCTCTGGTGTTGTTTTGTAGGTTACAGCTGTGACCAAGCCTGTAAGAGCCATAATTCCAGCCAAGGCAAAACTATAGATTTTTTTTGTATTTTTGTTCATAGTAGTAAATTAGTTATTCCGATCAAAGAAAGCTTCAACTTTTATTGCGTGGCTCTCTTGTGTTGATGGAGATAGTTTTTCTAGCCCCTCGAGAATTTGTTCTTGTTGTTGTTTTTTCTCTGAGACAGTAGGTTGTTGGATTGGTGCTGAAGTCTCTTTTTTAGAGAACTTGGTGTAACCAAAGAACAACAATGCTGCTAACAGGATAATAGCTAGAATCCATAATACTGGTGAAGTCTTTTCGGATTCATTATTTTTTTTCTGCATTTCGTCTGGGGAAATGCTATTTTCTTTTAGAGATTTGTTCATAATATACGTATTAGCTTATTATAATAGCTGCTGAAATTATATCACTTTTTACATAAGAGAGAAAGTTATAATAAAAAGAACCTTAAACAAGGTTCTTTTTATTATTCGTATGTTTCGTCTGTAACATCAGCTTGAGCTTTTGCGATAGCTCCCTTGAGATCATCAAGCGACACAAATTCATCAGCCGAAGCCGTATCATCTGCAGAAACCTCCTCGACAAGATCTGGATTATCATCTGTTCCAGAAATATCAATCTTCCATCCAGTTAGTTTTGCTGCGAGTCGTGCGTTTTGACCCTCTTTACCAATGGCTAGGGATAATTGGTCTTCTGCTACGACTACTTTTGCCTCTTTTTTATCAAGATCACCCTCAATATCCAAGACTTGTGCTGGGGCAAGTGCGTTTGCAACGTATAATAATTGATCATCTGACCAAACAATAATATCAATCTTTTCTTCTCCTAGATCAGACGTTACTGCATTGATTCGTGAACCACGTTGCCCAACACAGGCTCCAATTGGATCAACATCAGGGTCATTACTGTGCACTGACATCTTGGTTCGTGCACCAGGTTCACGTGAGATTGATTTGATTTCGACAATACCTGTTGCCACCTCTGGTGATTCGGTCTTGAATAGCTCGCGAATAATCTCTGGACTTGTACGAGATAGTGTTAAACGTACACCTCGTACTCCTGGCTCTACTTTTTCCAAGTAAACCTTGATACGTTCTCCTGGTTTGTACCATTCTCCTTTTGGTTGATCTGGTCGGTCAATAACTCCGATTGTACGTGGTGCAAGCTCCACAAAAACCTTTCCACCAACAACTTTTTGGATTGTTCCCATCAACACCGTTCCGACCATTTTTTCGTATCGGGCAAGTTTAATGTCTTTTTCGGCTTCTCGTAGCTTTTGCATGATTACTTGTTTTGCAGTCATTGCGGCTACGCGTCCGAATTCTTCGTTTTCTTCTAGTGGGTTATCAAGAGGGAAGATAATTTCATCCTCTAGTTCAGCTGTGGCTCGCATACGTTGCGCATCAGGTAGATACATATGGTGTTCTACGTTGA
>CALLVB010000073.1 GCA_938010795.1 Minisyncoccota bacterium | reverse complement strand
GAAGAAAGAAGATGAAGATCGAGCTCGGCAACCTGCGCAAGGTAGACCCGAGGATGAAACGGCTGCAAGTGGAGAACAATTTGCAACAGACTATATTGCCGCTTGGTTCGCTCATACCCAGAAAGACCAACGTTTCGTCCACAGACAAGGGTTCAAGAGTGCGAAGCATGTGCGTGACACTGCTCAATCGGATACCATATTCTACAAGCAGATTCCAACGAATCTGTATGAACTGGAGGAGAGTACTGTTGAACAGTGGGATGAGTGGTGTAAAGTGTTAAGCCCTGACATGTACAAAGTGTTTGCTGAGCAACTTCCTGGCGCTTCATTTTTGTCAGTCGGGCAAAGATTGCGTCAGGCTGTCATCGAGTCGAAGAAGCAGGATCTATACCCGCAGGGACGTGCCTTTTCTCCAAATAACGATGAAAATGTGGAGGGTGAGGAAAACGAAACGATGTTTCATGACAACGGTGCTTTTGTTGGAGATTTTGACGATGGGTATGCTGTACCAGCTACACGTGAGTCACGCAAAGCGGCCCAACCTCCAAATAAGGATCAATATGTTGAGGGTGCTATTGAAGATCTTAAAGAGGACCATGCTCGTGAGTTACGCAAAGCCACCCAACCTCCGATTAAAAAAATGGTTGGAAATAAGGCATCTGCAGAACAGGGACACATAAGCCGTCGCTCCACGAGATCAACCAGTGCCAAAAGTACTCCACAACCTGCTAAAAAAACGGCTTCCACATCAAACCCAAGTGCTACGAAGGATAACGACATGCTCATCAAAGTGTCCATACATGACTTCAACACCAATTTTGTCGGAAGGTACATGTCGTATAACTGTAGATCTACTTTAGAATCGTACTGTACTTTTTGTGTTTGTCTGTGTGTGTGTGTTTGTTCCTTTGATTTTCAAAATTATCACATTAAATGTATACCTTTCTAAATCAGTCCAAGATACGATATCGACATGTCGGAAGATGTTCCTGTCGTGCTGGTGAAACCCGTTTGTGAAAGGGATCTCGACAATGTTGAGGGTCAGCTGAGAGATACAGACAGATGGAAGGTGTCTGATGCAACCGACAAGACACTTGATAGAGGGCAGCGAAATCTTGCACAAAGTGCCCTTAGGAAGCAGCGAGAAAGACTTCGCTTCAAGTCTTACAAAATGGCAAAAGAAGAGTAATTTTTTTTCTTCATATTTCAAACTTATCTTTTTTTACGTTTTTCTGAAGCCAAATTACACTGGTGGAGAAGCTTGACTGCACAGACAGACATTGCAGAGTGATCCGATTAAAAATTACGGTGCTTAATTAAAAAGTACAAAGGAGTAAAAAACACTCAGCGTTTAATTTTACAACTTTGCTTCTTATTACAGTTTCGTAAAAGAAAGGAACCATTACCAGCAAGAAATTACAGACCTTCAAAATGAGGTAAAATCACTTCAGGACATAATTGCTGGGAAAAAGGAAAAGGAAAGTACAATATCTAAACGGTAAGATTATGTATGAATCTTTTTGCATGTTCGTAGAGACAGTAAGTCAAGAGAGAGGAAAACACTGACAGCAAAAGGCGCAGAAAGGAAAAGAACACGTAGGTCGCACGTACGTCACGACTAGACAGGAATAACCCCAGTTCAGACTATCCAAACACATATTCGTCTTCAATGCCTCCAATGTCTCCCTTGGTGACGTCTTGTACGGGTTATTAAACGTAAGTGTTATCGTCACAATGCCAGGAAAAGAAAATACTCATTACCATAGAATGTTACCTGTCGTACCGCACCCTTTTTTAATGTTTAAATTTACCGGTATTTACCGGGGAAAGAGGTAACATCTTTATAGTGCTGCTTGTCCTAAATTAGTTCCAGATATATATGTTCTTACAAAAAAAAGAGTCTCTTTTGTTTCAGACCGTGCAAAGAAAGCTTGCAGGACGAGGAATGCTGCAACAAGGATAATGTCGAACCGTGGAAGTCCTATTACCAAGACCCCGCAGAAGGAAAGGGACAAGCAAAAGAAAGTGGTAATAAATAATCATCACAGAAAATTGTCACACACTTGATAGATCTAATAACATTACAAATGGTTATGAATACTCACAATACGATACCTAATAACATGTACAGAACTGGTTTTTTATTTTTATTTTTTTATTTACAGTGATTCAAAAACAAAGAACAAAGTCGGCACCAACGAAAACCAATTCCAGAGACGAACAGAATTCTCCGCAGTCTGCAGCTCATTCAAAAGGTAGAGGTAAAAGAACAGCTAGCGTGAAGGACCTTTCCGAAGAGGCACACAGGAATGCAAAAACGGTGACCCCTGTGAAGAAGAGGAAGCTCACTGTCCAAGAGTTAAAGAAAAGGAAAAGGAAAGAATGGGTAGAGGCCAAATCAGTTGATGGGCAGTACAAAATGGCTAAAGCCAAGGAAGGTTCAAATGATGTGATACAGAAGATGAGTGACACTCAAAATGACATCATCGACCTCTCGGCAGCTGTTGAAAGGGGGCGAAACGAAGGGAGTGTGACGCAGAAAAATGGAAATGGAGAAACGAAAGAAAGGGGACATACTACTGTAAATAAGGAATCAGACACCCAAGAGGAAACAGGAGAAAAGAAATCGTGCACCCCCGATGCAATTGTGCCTGAAGAAAAAAGCACAGAGAGTCGTCCCTCACGACCAGATCAGCAGGGTAAAGCTACCGAACTGGAAGAGGTACAAAAACCAGCAGGAGAAGAAAAGGAAAAAGAAAAGAAAATGGAAGCCAACTCAGAGGGACATACTAGATTTGAAGCTGTCGGAAGGGGAGGAAACGAGGGGAGTATGACGGACGAACATGGGAATGCAGGGGAGAAAGAAAATGCACATACTGCTGTAAATAAGGAATCAGGCACCCAAGATGAAACGGGAGAAAACAACTTTTTCACCCCCGATGTAAGTGTTGCTGAAGCAGAAATACTGGAGGATCGTCCCTCACGACCAGATCAGAAGGGCAATGCTATCGAACAGGGCGAGGGACCAAAACGAACAGGAGAAGAAAAGGAAGAAGAAAAGGAAAAGGAA
>CALLVB010000072.1 GCA_938010795.1 Minisyncoccota bacterium | reverse complement strand
GATTACCATGGGGTTTGCCACGTGGGCACTTTCTATTGCTCGTGTTTCTGGGCTCGTTGGGGATGAGAGCAGCACCATCTCTGTACTATATGGTGGAGCGATCAATCTCGAAGGATTACTGCTTGCGGCGATGATTATTGGGATCTTGGGTGTGCTCGATGATGTGGCCGTTATGCAAGCAGCACTGGTACGTGAATTTATGTATGAAAAAACGCATAGCGTACAAGAAGTATTTACAAAATCTATGAGAGTTGGCCGAGAACATGCAGCTGCCCTTGTAAACACACTAGTACTCGCATATGTTGCCGTTGCCCTACCACTCTTCTTAATCGTCCTTGCACCAGCGAATCAATATACTGGTGAAGTACTACCTCTCTCACTACAATTATCTAACGAATTATTTGTTACCGAATTTATCCGTTCTATTGTCGGAAGTTTTGGGTTAGTAATTACGATTCCTATCGTAACTACGCTCGCAATTCTATTATTCCGGCGATATCCTCCTACAGAACCAGGTACCGTGCACGCACATCACCATTAAATAAAAAACTGGCGTACGCCAGTTTTTTATTTAATGATCACGTTCCTATTATTTTAATGGAAGATCTGGACCAAATCCAGCAACTTTTGATTCGATAAGTCCCATAACCCCACCAATCACAATTCCATCTAAGAGTGCCCAGAATGGAGAACTCAGTCCGCTCCATGAAATCAAACTTGATTGCATAACTACCTCTAGTGCGTCATAGCTCAATAATACAAACATCAACATAAATGCGAATCCAACCATTGCTCCAGAAAGCCAACATGGCATTTTAAAATCAAGCACTGGATGTCGGTCAAACTGACCCAAGAATCCAACCATTGCTCCCATAAGAACAAACATCAGTAGGATTCCAAATCCAGTCATACTCATTCCTGGATATCCAAATGTTGGCATAATCACAATAACTAAAATACCAATCACGAGACCAATAATCTTTCCTGTTACAATCCGACCAGTCACAGAATGTTTTTTAAACATACATATACAAATTATTACTAATGTACTATTTATAGTACCAGAAGAACTACATAATTATTTAATTTTTATCCATATCTCGTGTGTTCGTAAAAATAATGGCGTTGAAGGAGGATCATACGATGCAGATTGCCACTCTCCGGTATGTTCTATACCTTCTTTTGATAGAATATCTAAAAATTCTTGATATTTTTTAATCTTTTTTGTGCGTGGGTTCGCTCCTGAATACGTATAGACTGCCCACGTATGTGCGGGTACAGCAGTAATAACTACCTGGTCATTGTTTGGTTGTGGTAATGTCTCAAGAGTATAAGAAGCTGGTAACACAAAAGAAACTGTTCTCATCCCTTGTGAGGACAATTGATCAATCACGGGTGCAGTCATTGCGATTGGTTCACTAATTACAATTTCATCAATTACCGGTGCAGTCATTGCAATTGGTTCTGCACCCCCTCCCGACTTTGTATTATTACCAAAGATATAATCAGCAACTAACCTAAATCCATTATTCATCGCATCACCGTTGTCTGTTACCTGTGCAGATGCAGTCAGATAAGGCTCATACTCACGTATCTCGTACTTCTCTGTCGTGCTCACGACTGAATATACAGGCTTTTCTAGCTTGTAATTCACATACACGTACTGCCCCAGAACAAATAATGCAAGGGCAAGTACTAGAGCCCCTAAAATATAATATAGATATGTCATAGGAGTAAGCATATCATGAACCTTCTTGGTATACTTACTCAAAATAACTTCATGGCATTTCCCCAAGAAAAATTGCATACCTTACAAACCATCGATCGTGCATTCGATGTAGGAACAAAGGAAAACTTTATACTCAATACGTGGCTACTCGTAATTAATCTCGCACTGCTTTCTGTATTAGCACTAGACTTTTTGTATGCACTTGGATATCTACACCTCTCTGATTTCTTTCATGACACAATTCGAAATATTGAAATTATTACTGGTATGATTTTTCTTGTTGAGTTTACACTTAGATCCATTTTCGTATATATTCCCGATAAAAAGTTCTATTCCTGGTATCCAGTAATTAATATTGTGGTAATTATTTCCCTGCTAGCTCCACATTTCATTGGTAACCTAGCTGTCTTAAAGTTTGTAAAAATCCTTAAAGCACTCAAAGTGTATAAATTAGGGAAAGAAAATGTTGCACATGTAAAGATAAATAAAAAAACCGCCTAAGCGGTTTTTTTATTTATTTAGCTGAAGCTGTCTTAAGATTTTTAGCTAACCGTGATTTCTTTCGAGATGCGGTGTTGCTTTTAATAACTCCTCCTTTAGCTGCTTTATCAATTGCTTTATGTACTTGCGGCATAAGCTCTTGTGCTGTCTTTGCCTCACCAGCAGTAACTGCTTTAGAGAATTTCTTAATGATATCTTTCATTGCTCGAGAACGTCTGAGATTAAAAAGTCGTTTCTTCTCAGAGCTCTTGATTCGCTTCTTTGCTGATTTTGTGATTGCCATAGTTCCGGTATAATATAAGAATATGGCACAAAATGCAATACGTGAAGAAAACGTCCCTGAAGACAATCTTTGTCTCTTACATTTAGAGGAAATTAGAGAGGTACATCAAGAGAAAAAGCAGAATATCAACGATATGTTGATCTTTGTAGTTATTATCATCTTTATTCTTGCGTTCCTTGGATACTTGATCATGCCAGAAGTGCGAGCCGTTCCTCTTAACGATGTATATATTGAAATGGCAATCTTTCTCTTTACAGTAATCTCAGGATTTACTGTATCGAGACAAAATAATCGATACCGACAAATCATGAAAGAAATCACGAGCTTTGATGGTTCAGTCTCAGCAATGTACCGAGAATTTGCTCACTTCGGAATAGAGTATCAAGACAAATTTCAACAAATAGCATTAGATCACTATGAACCTGTAATTCGAGAGCACGAATGGGATTATAATATCGTCAATAAATCAAATACGCTGACTAACACATACGCATTAGTAAAAGACGCACTTGAAGATGAGCGGATTGCACACATCGAACACTCTTCTGTTGCAGAAATTAAAAAACAACTCTCTGATATGCAAAAAAACCGAAAAGATATGATTGCACTGCACGCAGAGCGGATTCCTCAATTTCAATGGTTTGTTATCTCATTCTTAGCTCTTATGCTTATCCTCACTGTGTCTTCTATTTCTTCCTACGGTGATGTTATTGAATCACTCTTAAAAGCATCATTCGCAACAGCAATCCTGGCAACTATCGTCATGCTTAAACGACTCGATACCCTTGATCTGTTTGAGTCCTTCCTCGGAGAACATTCAGCCCAAGACGTGATCGACATTTTTGACGGTAAAAAATAATTATCTAAACATAATTCATGATTGGACACCTCAACGGAACAATAATAGATAAACAAGAAGGACAACTTGTTATTTCTGTGATGGGTGTTGGATATCAAGTGGCCTGCCCTCTTGGACTTAGTAACGAATCAGTAATTGACGGTCATGTATCTGTCTATACACACCTCGCTGTGCGAGAAAATGCTCTCGACCTATATGGATTTGCCACTAAACAAGAATTAGAGTTTTTTCAACTCCTTATTACTATCAGCGGTATTGGTCCGAAAGTTGGACTCTCTATTATTAATGCAGCACTTCCCGAAACGCTCTATATGGCCATCAAACAAGAGGATACTTCTGTATTAACCAAAGTGTCCGGTATTGGTAAAAAGAATGCACAGAAGATAATACTTGAACTTAAAAATAAAGTAGACAGGTTTGCTGGATCATTTGCAAATACACCCCAAGATAATCAAGACATCGAGGTGTTTGAGGCTCTCGAAGCACTTGGGTTTGATTCTCGATCAATCCAAGAAGTATTAAAGCTGGATGAGCTCCAATCTTTATCTGGTTCAGCAAAAATAAAACAAGCTATTAAATTATTAGGAAATTAGCTATTGACATTTTCACTTAATATATTTAGAATATATGTTGGCGCTCTCTCTTAAAAAATATAGAAGAGGGTAAAACAGTAACGGGAATAATCCCATTTATAACTTAGGAGACTCTTATGTCTATACTGAATACAAAACTGACTAAATCTCGTCTCTTGACTGGGACAGTACTCATTATCGCAGCAACCATGTTGGTGGCTTGTGGAGGAAGTGGTGGTGGTTCTACGCCGGTTGTTCCCCCCCCACCACCTCCGCCTCCCCCAACAGGTGTTGCAAATGATGCGAAACATGCTTATGCTGCGGGTGGTGATTTTGGTGACGTTGTCGGTGAGGTATATCCTGACTATGTCCGAAACTCTGACGAAACAGTGTCTCTCACGGTAACGGATATCACATCCTCAACAACAACTGCGGCGACAACAAAATCTGAAACCGAAGGTGCTGGATGTCATATTAATAATGCTGCTGAAGCAACCGAATCAGTTAATTTAGAGATTGGTACGAGCATGGTAAATACCTGCACAGTAAAAACCACTGACGCGGCTGCAAATGCGACTAATGTTCTGGCGGAAACGACTATTTTCTTTGTCGATCCGACAAATCCGGAGATAGTTTATAATCCGCTTAACAATTTGGTGTTTGACATCGAGGCTTCTGGTCAAGATGAAACTATTACTGGGTGTGGTGATGATACTCTTCGGGATCTCAATACTGGTAGTTCCGAAGGGGTTACCGTGACACGGATGGGGAGTTCAGTCTTACAAGTTGGTCAACATATGGGCAGTTCATTCTGCATTATTGAGGCAAGCTTAACTGATAACGCATCAAGCGATTTCCGCAAAAGACTCATCATTATTGGTGATAACCAAAACGGCAGCTATCAAGAAATTGTTTCTGGGTATATGCTGGGTGAGTCTGAACGTGGGGCTTCTCGAGTTGGTGACTCAGCTTTGTATACCGAAGCTGGACCTTCAACAGGAACGGGTCAGTTCTCTATTGGTAATGGACGTGTCTCTCCAGGCAAACGTACATTTGATACCGGACACGAGACACTTGTTCTCTCTGGTACCTACACTGATAGTGACGTATCTATACCTAATGCCTTTGTCCAAAAAGCGTATGCTCAAGTCAACAGACTTGGTGGACGTCAAGAATGGAACTTCATCTTTAAGGTTAATCCAGATGGATCTTCTGAACTGAGCCACTTTGTGCCTCATTAAGAAATTAATCTTCTCGAATAAGAAAGCCGCCTCAAGAGGCGGCTTTTTCATTTCGTTACTTATCGTGCATAGTCAATGATTCGTGACTCACGGATTACATGAACTTTAATTTCTCCTGGATACTTAAGCTCTTGTTCAATCTGTTTTGCAACTTCCCGAGCTATTTTTTTAGCTCTATAGTCATCAACCTCTTCTGGGTTAACAAATACTCGGACCTCTCGTCCAGCTGAGAGTGCGTATGCACTTTCAACACCTGGAATACTCTGAGATATTCGTTCAAGTCCATCAAGTTTCTTGATATACATATTTGCTATGTCTGAACGAGCACCTGGGCGCCCACCCGAAATTGCATCCGCAACCTGGACCAGAATAGCTTCTACATTCTCATATGGATATTCTTCATGGTGAGATTGCATGGCTTTAATAACTTCCTCAGAAATCCCATGTTTACGTAGTATTCTTCGTCCAATATCTACATGTGATCCTTCAACAGCATGATCCTCAGCTTTTCCTATGTCGTGCAGCAGAGCTCCCGCTTTTGCCACATATGAATCTGCGCCTACCTGGTCAGCTAATGTACCTGCGAGATGTGCCATCTCTACCGAGTGTTGTAGTACATTTTGCCCATATGAATATCTAAAGTAGAGCATTCCTAGCGTCTCGACCAGTTCATCTGGCAGGTCAGCAATTCCACAGTCAAGTGCTGCTGCTTTACCTTTTTTCGTGATCATTTTTGAAACTGATTTCTTGGTCTGATCTAAAACTGATTCAATACGTGCAGGCTGTATACGTCCATCATTAATAAGTTCTTCGAGAGCTTGCTTCGCAATAGCACGTCTGATTGGGTCAAATGATGAAATACTGATTACTCCTGGTGTATCATCAATAATTAACTGTACTCCAGCTTCTTTTTCAAATGACTTAATATTTCGCCCCTCTTTTCCAATAATTTTTCCTTTTGTTTCATCATCTGGCAATGTCACAGAAGTTGACATAATGTCATTTTCAACTGAATTACCATACCGGTGAATGGCAGTTACCAAAAGATCTTTAGCTTTTTGCTTAAACGCATCATCTCCTTCTTGTTCTAATTTTCTCATACGTGCCAAAAGAGCATCTCGCTCATCTTGCTCAATGAGTGCAATGAGTTGTGCTTGTGCGTCTTTTTCCGATAAGTGAGCCAATTTTTCTAATGTCTTTTTTTGTTCTGACCGATTCTCTAAAGCTTCTTTATTAATATGAGTCGTTTCTTTTTTAAGAGTATCAATCTCTTGTTCCTTTTTGTCTAAATACTCTTCTTTTGAAGTAATCCGTTTACGAGCTTCTGAGGCTTCTTGCTTCTGCTCTTGAATCTCTGTTTGTGTTCGGGCGAGCACTGACTGAGACTGTTGCTCTGCCTTTGTAAGAATCTCGGAAGCCTTGCGCTCAGCCTCACTTCTCATTTTGGCGATAGTCCCTTCAATATTCTCTTTAGTTCTCATTACAAAAAATGATTTCAAAAAATACCCAGTGAGTACACCCAAAATACCCACAAAGAAAAGTGTCGCAAAAAATGCAAATAATGGTGTCATGGTTGTTATGTGTTACTTATACGAAAATTCATATAAGGGTGTGGCCATACTGGCCGTTTCAATAATTTATATACAATGTTGTACCTTTTTATCATACAGGATTTTATCTAATTAAAAAACATGACAACGTGTCATGTTTTTTAACCCATACGACCCTGTTAGGGTTTGAGTTCTGTATTGTGAACCACATAACCATCGGCTATATATTCTTCTGTTCCATCAAGATTGAAGTTATATACTTTTTCTGCAGTCTTTTTCGCCGCAATAGCTTCTATTAATAGCGTTCCGTCTTCCATAATTACATAATCTCCAATTTCTAATAGAGAAACGGTAAGATCTGGACTCTCAATCATTGATCCTTCCGGGTTCATTGATTTCCATCCTTCAGTTGTAAGGAACGGATGAGTATCGGTAAAGAAGTAATGTTCCGTATTATTAAATGCAAACACTAATCCTTCAAAATCAATCTCGAACTTTTCGAGTACCGTATTACTATTTCCATATCGATCTTGTACTTGATCTCCTTCCCTAACTAGTTCAATAGCTTGTAGTGATCCATCAGCCATAAGCACCTGTGTACCTTCTATGAAACACCCTTCCGGTCCTCCCTCGAATGACTGAAAGTCAATTGCAAAACATGAATCAGATGCACCTGTTCCTGAACCTGTACATGACCAGTCCCAGCCATCTCCTGAAGTTGTGTATCCACTTACTGATCCAGTAGAACATCTATCTGCTACTGGTGGTTCTGTTGGAGGATTTCCTCCTATATTATATGCATTGCCATCTGCTGGGCCACATGAACCATTGGTACCCGGTGGCGGCGTTGGGCCTCCGGCTCCCTGTGGTGGTGCTTCACAATAAAGACGAGCCTGTAGGCCACATCCGCCATTTTCACAGTTTTCACCATCACCACTACCAGCGTTTGTTGCTGTAGCGACAGCTCCATCATATCTCCAACCAGAAACAACCTCATCGGTCCTGTGTTGATATCCAATACTACACGTAACAGCAGAAGAGTCAGAATAATTGTCTTCAATGGTCATTTCTATCTGACATCCCGGGCTATCACATTCATTATCATCAGACTCATATTGTCGCTGTGACCAAGATCCCCATTGAATACCTCCTCCGGATGTT
>CALLVB010000071.1 GCA_938010795.1 Minisyncoccota bacterium | reverse complement strand
TGTTAACGGGTATGCAAAAGTCTCCTGATCCTTTTACTGTTGCGTACGTACTTGGAAAGGAGGAGACAATCTCTAGACTCTCTTCTTTGTAATTGATATAACTAGTGATATGAATAAACAGATTGTTATCCCTGTGCTCATCGCTCTGTGTCTTCCGGTGGTATATTTTTTCTATCTCGAAGGTTTTAACCCAGATGATTTACGTGAAGTTCCCACTGAGTTTATTTCTCAGACCCAAAATATTATTAAAGTAGTAGCACCTGTTGAAACATCAACGGAATCAGAAGAGGTATTGGATTTTCTCGAGTCACTACCAGAAGTAACTGATCAACACGAAGAACAAGTTATTGTTCAAACAGATCCCTTCGTTGAATACGATGTTATTTTTGATGTAACGTGGAGTAATGAAACCCATTCTGGATTTTTTCCTGATGGTGCGCACGTTTCTCCATTTGTGGTGTGGACACACACAGGAGGGAACAGAATTTTTAAACTAGGTGAGAAGGCAAGTCCCGGAATAGAAAAGATGGCTGAACTTGGAGGAACTATAACTCTTGAGCAAGAGATTGATACACATAAAGGTTCTGCAATAGGGTCATATGATGTTGGGGGTCGTGTAGATGTACCAGCAACAGTAGAGGGAACACTCAGAGTTTCAAAAGAATATCCCACAGCTACCTTTGTCAGTATGATCGCCCCTTCACCAGATTGGTTTGTGATGTTGCAAGATATTGCACTCGTGGTTGACGATGAGTTTATCGAAGAAATTCAAGTACCAGTAGCACTATATGACGCAGGTACCGAAGACGGATCTCTTTTTACTAGTAAAAATCCTGCGACAGACCCTCAAGATGTAATAGCGTCACTCACGGATATACCAGTAGAGGTATTACCTGCGTTTGGTTTAGTCACATTTAGAAAAAAATAATAAACTATTTATTAGTAATAGGATATAATGAATTCATGATTCAATACATAATCGCGTACATAGCAGCAGGTGTCATGTTTATTATTTTTGACCTTGTATGGTTGGGAATAATTGGTAGAGATCTGTATGTTTCGAAGTTAGGAAATTTAATGGCTCAGGATGTGGTAATTCCAGCAGCAGTGCTTTTTTATCTCATGTATCTTACAGGAATAGTATTATTTGCCATTCATCCAGCATTTCTTACTGGCAGCTGGAAAACAGCTCTTATCTGGGGAGCATTATTCGGATTTTTTTGTTATGCAACATACGAACTTACAAACTGGGCAGTAATACGAGACTGGCCAGCCTCGTTGGTACTTATCGATATTGTATGGGGAGTTGTTCTTACAGGAGCTGTAGCTACGACGGCATATCTTATTACTAAATTATTTACCTAGTTATTATGCAACCAGGAGTATTACTATCATTTACATTAGCTGTTTTCTTAATCACATTGCTCGTAGCTACAATTTTTGAAGTTCTTTTTTACTTTCTTGCGTTGTATAAAAAACGAAACGATGTGGTTGATATAGCCTGGGGTATGGGATTTGTAGTTGTGGTATTTTTTTGGATGGCAACTATTACAAAACCATCGTTATCATTCACGCTCGCAACACTACTGGTAAGTCTTTGGGGGGTCAGACTTTCGTACCATATTTGGAATAGGTTTATGATGAAACACAAGGAAGACCGTAGGTATCTTGAAATGAGAAAGGATTGGAAGTGGATCAAGACAAGAACATTCTTTCAAGTGTTCGTGTTACAAGGAATTTTGATGTCTATGATCATTCTTCCAGTTGCACTACATGCAACCACAGGGGTGATGACACCATGGCCGCTTGTCTTAATAGGACTTCTTTTGTGGTGCACTGGATTTTACTATCAAGTAGTTGGTGATTTTCAGCTCGGTCAGTTTATTTCTAAAAAAAGCACAGGAATGATGAAAGAGGGGCTATGGTCAAAAACACGTCATCCAAATTATTTTGGTGAAATGAGTATGTGGTGGGGGATTTATTTCATCACACTCTCTTCATTTAATCCTCTATATATGATTATTGCCGCAATTGGTCCAATAACTATCACGCTGTTACTAAGATATGTTTCAGGTGTACCTATGTTGGAGAACCATTGGGAAGATACATATGGTGAAGAGTTTGAACAATATAAAGAATCTACACCAATGTTGATTCCACGATTTTTTACGCAAGAAAATGAATTATAAAGAATTAGCAAAACAAGAACTCGTTGGTAAGGTGTGGTTTATGCCAACAGACACAATTCCAGGACTCTCTTGTCTTGCAGTTGATAAAAAGGCAGTTGATAAAATCACAGCACTTAAAGAACGAGATTCATCAAAAATAGGATACATAGTATTAATCGCATCACTGGAGCAGATGGAGTTGTTTGGAGTTTTTCCATCCCCACAAGAATTAGCTGTGATGAATAAGATGTGGCCGGGAGCATACACCATTATTCCAAAGGTAAGACCTACCAAACACTTACACGTAACTTCAATAGACGAGCCTGTTGCTTTTAGAGTTCCAGATGATGAAGAACTGCGCGACCTCTTAGAG
>CALLVB010000070.1 GCA_938010795.1 Minisyncoccota bacterium | reverse complement strand
GGAAGTAATTCTTAACAACAAAAGGCGCCCCTTCTCGGGGCGCTCTTTTATTTCTACGTTTTTTCTATTACCGCCTTGAATGTCACTGCCCCAACTTGTTGTTCTTCTTCATCAACTAATTCAAACAACAACTCTTCTACTCCTGCAACTGACTCAAGCTCATCTCTAAACCTCTCGAGCGCTGCTTGAACTTCATGGGTCGCATCTATCGTGAGTTGCGCTCTATCTGAAGGCTCCATTCCTGCCTTTTTACGCATCGACTGCACAGCCCGAAGCAACTCTCTAAACAATCCTTCTTGCTCCAGCTCGGCTGTTAGTGTCGTATCAAGCACCGCGACATCAGTTTGTTTTGGATCAAACACCACTAACTTAATATTTAACTCCTCGGCAATAATCTCAGCAAATGCATCATCTAGCGTGTGAGATCGTAATGTGACTGAAGCGAGTGGTTGTTTAACTTTAATTCCAGTAGATACTCGTGCCTCTAAGCCAGCAGAAACTAATTCGCGCACTTGTCTCATTGTCTCTAATACCTCTTTGTTTTCAGCTGTTTCTGCTTCTGGCCAATCAACCAGATGTACAGATTCTCTGTCTCCTTTTCCTCGCACCTGTTGCCATACGTGTTCTGCCAAAAACGGCATGAATGGGGCAATCACTTTTGAGAAATTGATGAGGATATATCGTGTGGTTGCGAGTGCAAACTTTTTATCTTCTTCATCAGATCCTTTAAACCTATCTCTAGAGCGACGAATATACCACGTAGAAAAGTCATCAATGAAATCCATGAACCCAGCACATGCGTAATCCAACTCATATGAATCTAATTTTTCTGTTGTGTCCACAAGAATACCTCTGTAACGCTCCATGATCCACACATCGAGCGGATTAGTTGATGCTGGCGCCATATCTCTTGTGTGTCCCATATCATCTTTGTATAGATTATAGAAAGAGAGTACGTTCTTGAGACGAATAACCATCTTCTTATTAATTTCATCAATTTGTTTTACAGATAATGAGACTTTCTCTCCTCGCATGACTGGTGATGAAAGTAAGAAATACCGCAAGGCGTCTGCTCCGTGCACATCAATAACATCAGTAATTGGTGGATAATTCTTGAGTGACTTAGACATCTTCTTTCCATCCTCTGCCATCACATGCCCTGTTGCTACCACGTTTTTAAATGGTGCTTTATCAAAGATACTTGTTCCAAGAACCAAAAGAGAGTTAAACCATCCCCTGGTTTGATCTACTGCTTCACAAATAAAGTCTGCGGGATACTGAAACTGATCCTGACTGAACGGATAGTGTTTTGACGCGTATGGCATTGATCCTGACTCGTACCAACAATCAAACACCTCACCGATGATTTTAAATTCTTCACCTTTCTCATTCTTCCATGTGATCTTGTCTATATATGGCTTATGAAAATCAAGCTCATATTCATCATTGTGTGGGAACCTGGTGAAATCTAAGAATCTCGGCTTAGCGTTGTGTACAGTCCCCCAATTCTCTCGCAACTGAATTGTTTCATCATGTGTATACCCATGAGACCCAGCAAAGGATGTCCAATATGGAGTAAAATGAGTTACTACCACAATATTCTTACCTTCATATTGTGCGTCGATATCTGACAAGAAATCCATCATTCGATGTTTTACCTGCATGATTGACTCTCCACCTCCTGGTAGCTCTTTAGTTAAGTCTTCATAAGGAGTATCTACACCGACATAATCAAGATACTCTTGGCGACTCTTTCCTTCAAGGTCTCCAAATTTAATTTCACAGATACGATCGTCTGTAATAATGTCTGTCTCTTCCAATCCTACTCCTGAGGCAAGAATCTTGGCTGTCTCTTGCGTTCTTGTAAACGGTGAAGCAATAATAAGATCAATTTTCTCCCCATTATCAGCGTGTGCTGATTCCATAAGTTCGTGTATTTCAGGAACTGCTCCCTGTACTTGCTTCTTTCCTTCTTTTGAGAGTTTATCGAGCGGCCCACCTGCAATACCAGAAATCATAGCTTTCAGATTTGATTCTGATTCTCCGTGGCGAATCATAATAATATTATTAGTAGAACGAGTTTTATCCTTAAGCTCTGCTAAAGAACCAAGAACCTCATGTTCTCCTGTTGTTTGATTCTCCCAGACCGGCAATGGTGCACCCCAAAACCGTGAACGTGAAATAGCCCAGTCTACTGTCGCTGAAATCCAATTATGAAAACGTTTATGTCCTAAATGATCTGGTACCCAATGTACCTTATTATTTTCCTCAACCATTCGATCCCTTAATTCCTCTGTCTTTTTAACAAACCATGAATCAGTGGCGTAATTAATAAGTGGTGTATCACAACGCCAACAATGTGGATAGCTGTGTTCAATCTTTTCTTTTGAAAATAGTGTCCCTGCATGTGCAAGATGTTTGATAATAAGAATATCACTGGCCATATGGTCATCCTTCGTTTTCACCTCTTTGCCCGCAAAGTGAGTTACCTTGTCTGTGAATTCCCCGGCCTTGTTTACATGTTGAATAAACGGCATGTTGTGTTGTTGTCCAAGTGCAAGATCCTCTGCTCCAAATGCTGGTGCCTCGTGTGCAATACCCGTTCCCGATTCATCATCAATAAAATCAGCTTCGTAAATTTTCCATCCGTTCTCTCTATTTTCTATATTAGTATCATTGATGTAGTAATCAAATGGCGGTATGTAGTCCCGACCAAGTAAGTCAGTGACTGAGAGTTCTTTAACTACCTCATAATCTGTAATACCAGCATGTGTCATAACGTCTTCAACCCGCGCCTTTGCAAGGATGTATTGTTCTGTAGTTGAAACACTATCTTTCTCTTTAGTTCCTCTAATTTGGACATACTTAATTCCAGGACCTATAGCCAATGCAACGTTCCCTGGTAGTGTCCATGGTGTTGTAGTCCATGCAAGCACATATACACCTGGCTCATCTCGCAGCTCAAATTTCACTGTTACCGATAGGTCTTTGATGTCTGCATACCCATCTGCGACTTCGTTATTAGAAAGTGTTGTCTCACATCGGGGACATAAGTGCATCGCTTTAAATCCTTTGTAAACAAGTCCTTTATTATGTAGTTCTTTAAATGACCACCAAATAGATTCGGTATATGACGCATCCATAGTCTTGTAATGATTCTCCATATCTACCCAACGTCCAGTACGTGGAATAATATGTTCCCAATCATCTTTGTATGTAAGTACTTTTGACTTAGCGTTCTTATTAAAATTATCGATACCATGATTCATAATATCTTTACGAGAGTTCAGATCTAACTCCTTCTCAACAATATTTTCAATAGGAAGTCCGTGACAATCCCACCCCCAATTCCGGAGAACTTTTTTACCACGCATTGTTTGATATCGTGGAATTACATCTTTAATAGTTCCTGGTAGTAAATGACCATAATGAGGTTGCCCCGTTGCAAATGGAGGACCATCATAAAATACAAATGGCTCTGCATCTTCTCGTTCATCTATCGATTTCTTGAAGATTCCATTTTTATTCCAAAAATCTAATACCGCCTCTTCGTCAGACGCGGTTTTACTTATTTTTTTGTGATCATGTATATCAGACATTAGTTAGTATTATAACGTGTGGGTAGCAACTTTCCAAAATATTTTGTATAAAAAAGCCCGATCATATTGACCGAGCTTTCTTCTATTTCCAAGCACACGATAGACTATACATTCAGCCTCCTGAAACGCTATTGTGGCACATCCTGGGACGGGTGCCCGGTTGTCGATGCAAGGTTTTCGCATCTAGAAAGAACAGACTTGGACGGAAACGAACTCCCAAGTCCAACACCTCACTTTCTACGACGAAGTATTTGTCGTGTTAAATTGATCTGAAACTTTCAATGTGCTCTTACTGAGCTGTAGTGAACTGTTTTGCATAAGTACCTCGTTTTGGTTGTTTCAGATCTCCCGTAATTGAAAGATCTTACTATTATTATACGAAATAACTAAAATACAGTCTAATACAATTGTATATAACCTACATCCGTTCTACCGTATCGATACCTAACAACGACAACCCTTTCTTGAGCGTATCTCCAACAGATTTTGTAAGTGCAACATTATAAACAAAATCTGGATTATCAGTATCGGCAATTTTTGTTTCTGCATAGAACGAGTTAAACGCTTGGGCGAGTTCGTATATATATTGAGCAACGTGATGTGGAGAAAAATCATGCAGTGACTTCTCTATTGCTTCAGGAAATCTCTCTAACATCTTAGCAACCTCTGGAGCTTCGCCTTCGATACTCTCAACTCTACCTACCTCAGAGATTTTACTTAGGATTGACTGTGTTCTCACATATGTATATTGAATATATGGCCCTGAGTTACCCTCAAATGACAGTGATTTCTCAAAATCAAAGACCATATTCTTTCCTGCTGTTGTCTTTAAAAAAGAATACCGCAATGCACTAATAGCAACCTTGTGTGCAACGTCAACTTTATCCTCTTGAGATAAATCTCTATCTGCCATCTTCTCGAATACAGCAGTCTCAACCTGTGCAATCAAATCCTCAGCAAGAGGAACATTTCCGTATCGTGATGATACTTTACCTCCAGCAAACGTTAAACGTCCATGATGAATAAATGAAGACTTCTCTTCCCACTCTGGATTAATCTGTCCTCCTGCTTTAGCCACTAACTGAAAGTGTTGTTTTTGCTCCATGTCTGTCACATACACAGACTTATCAAAAGGTGCGAATCGGTCCCATTTGTGCCACATAAGCCCAATATCTTTAGTCAGATATGTCCCAAACCCAGCACTATTAATAAATACAGAATCGTACAATCCGTACTCTGATCCTCTAAAGATAATTGCACCCTCTGACTCTTCAAAAATATCTCCCATGTGTGCCTTCACAAGCTCTTTACCTTTTATCTCTGACTCT
>CALLVB010000069.1 GCA_938010795.1 Minisyncoccota bacterium | reverse complement strand
CTTGGACTTGATGTATATCTATTGCGTGATCAATTATATGCATTTGCAGACATGACGAAACATATCGAAAGTGATAACAAGCGAGGTGCAACTAACGCATATTCAGGAGCTATGTCTTATTATCAATTCCTGCCAAACTCAGTAGTGACTGCAGTAAACAGACTTGAAAATATCATGCGAGCGAATAATATGGGTCGGGTGCCAGCATGGGCATCGCGTGTTCACAAGAACCCACAAGAGATCTATTCACTTTCTGTTCCTCAACAACGATTATTAGTACTTGCTAATATCCTTGAACAAGACAGGAGTGACGATTATATTTTAAAACTAGGAAGTGGTAATAACGCAATTGCAAAAGAGTTGTACTACAAATTTCACCATACAGCTCCAGATCCGGCAACAAAGAGTCGAACAAACCGACTATATCCAATATACTTTCCAAAATCTATTTAATCACTGTAAACATAAAGCGACCTGACGGTCGCTTTATTGTAATTTTAGTACTATATTATTCATATTTACTTGACATATGTCAATATATATGGATAATAGTAGTTCTGTGCCAGATCAACAAACTTACTGAAATACACCTTGATAGGAAATTTCATAAAGGTTTACGAAGACGGAGATAGAAAGGATAGCATCACGCTCTCCTACTCCAGATCTAAATAAATGAAAAGGAGCACACGCATGACTTATCAATCTGAAACTGGGTCAGCCCAGCTAAAAAGAAGTCGAAAAGAAAACTTTGGTCCTCGTGCATATGGTCGCTATTATGCGAAGCATTTACGTGAAGAGACACAAGAAGGTGCGCAGCGGGCAAGTTCTTTGATCCGCGACCTCGTAGTAATGTTTTTCTGTGGAGTGATTTGGATTATTTGTTCCATCTTACTCGTATTGAAAAATTTTATTGTTGGGTTTTGGGACGCGATCGTGTGGTATTTCAAAGCCGCTACGAAACGTGACCGACACATCCTTCATTCCATCTGCGCAAGCATGCTGGGTGTGGCATTTGCTTTTACAAGCACTGCCCACTACTCAGACATGCGTCATTACGCAGCAAACGGCAAGCAAGCTTTTCAAAAAGTTGCTGTCCTTGAAAATTGGATTAGCGATGCTCAACCAAAAGTTAAGCTCGCAAACGAAGTTGAAGCAGGTATTCACCGGGTAACCCCCCTACAAGCAGACGGGCCTCTGGCCATGATGATTGCAAGTGAGAGTAACCGCTTAGGATGTACCGTTCAACCGCTTTATGTGACTGGATACTTCTCCGCAAATAGAACCATTGAAAGTTCTGGGCGGGTACAAGTAGCCCATGAGATCACTTTGGCTTATGGACTTTATGCATTTAAACCTGCGTCTGTTGTGGACACTGCCCGGAGAGGCGGAATTCCATACACTAAAAAACATTGGGGGGTTACTCCTCAATGGATCATTGATCTCGCACAAGGAGACGGTACAAACGTCAATCTCCGAGAAGATCAGTGGAAAGTACTTGTCCTTTTACACGCAATCATACGACCTGGCAGCGATGCATCCCTCAAAGGTGCTCTCTGTGAAGGCAGTATGGATTCAGCAAAGACGCTTTACTCTGAGTTTCATCACACGAATGTTGATGCTGCAACGG
Organism: Minisyncoccota bacterium; assembly: GCA_938010795.1. Lineage (GTDB taxonomy): Bacteria > Patescibacteriota > Minisyncoccia > Phycocordibacterales > JAHDEI01. The sequence continues at coordinate 10,301 of CALLVB010000069.1, read as the reverse complement.
TTAAGCGTATGAACAAATACTTTAAGTCGATTTGGCCTAAAAACCTCATCGCAAACACCTAATAATTGGCTGTCGTGGATTTACTCCTCGATGGCCTCTTTTTTTATGTAACATCTTGTATACTCCCCAACGATAAACTCTGCAAGACGTACAGAATAATTCCAGAATCCTATCGTTATTTTCTTGATGAGATTTAAGAAGACAAGAAAAAATCACCGAGACGTACCTACTATACGATGACGGTGATTTTTTCGTAGCCGACAAAGAAGTTTGCTCAAATCTCGTCTAAAAACGAACGAAGTTAGCTACAGAATCTCCTTCACGCAGTTTCATAATTCGTACTCCTTGCGTATCTCTTCCTAACACTGAGATCTCGTCAACTGCCAACCTAATTACCTGTGATTTGAGTGACATTGCGATCAGTTCTGTATGCTCTGGAGTGATAACTCGTGCTCCAACCAAATCCCCTGTTTTTTCCGAGACCTTCATGGTCTTGATCCCTGATCCTCCTCGGTTTTGTACTTTATATTCAGAGAGTTTTGTTCGCTTACCATATCCATTAGCTCCCAGTGCAAACACATCATATTCATGCATTTCTGGTGTAATAATAGCCATAGAAACAACATAATCATCAGCTTTCCCTAATTTCACTCCCCTGACCCCTCCAGCCGTTCGTCCCATCTCTCGAATATCATCTTCTTTAAATCGAATTGCCTGTCCCTTTCTTGTAGTAAGCATCACCTCATCTCCTTTACAGATAAACCGTGCATCCATCAACTCATCTCCTGGCTTAAGCTTGATTGAAATGAGTCCATTGGCTCTAATACCTGCAAATGCTTCTGCTGCAGTTTTCTTGATAGTTCCATTTTTAGTTACCATCATCAATGAATCAACACATTTCTTTTTCTCTTTAGTAAGTGCTAATACAGAAGTAACTCTCTCTTCCCCCTCTAATGGTAAAAAGTTTGAGATAAACTTACCTTTAGTTGACCGGCGCCCCTCTGGAATATCATACATCTTTGTCACGTACACCTTTCCTTTTGATGAGAAAAATAGTACGTCCGCATGAGTTGAGGTAGTGATAAACTCTGAAACCACATCTTCATCTTTCGTGTTCATATCCACCACTCCAACTCCACCTCGTTTTTGAGCCTTAAATTCTGATGGGTTAGTTCGTTTAATGTATCCTCCTGAAGTAAGGATCATGGTTGTTTCTTCTTCTGGAATAAGGTCTTCTACTGAAATCTCTCCTACCTTTCCAGCCACAACTTTAGTCCTTCTCGTATCACCAAATTTCTCTACAATTTCTTCTAATTGTTCTTTGATTACCTTCAAAATTTTCTTAGGTGAAGCAAGCAACGCTTTAAGCTCTTTAATGAGCTTCATCAGCTCAGCCAATTCATCTTCAATTTTTTGACGCTCTAAGGCAGCGAGTTTTTGAAGTCGCATTTGAAGAATCGCCTCTGCTTGTACTTCAGAGAACTTAAACTTTTTCATCAAGTTTGCATGTGCTTCATTTCGGTCTTTTGATTTTTTAATCAATGCAATAATTTCATCAATATGATCAAGCGCTTTTTTAAGCCCTTCTAAGATATGTGCCCTATCTTCTGCTTTCTTAAGATCGAATTCAGTTGCTCGTGTTACCACCTCGATTCGATGCTTAATAAACTCTTGCAGGGTTGACTTGAGGTTCATTAATTGAGGAACCCCCCCAACCAACATCACCATATTAAAGTTAAAGTTGTCCTCTAGTTGTGTATTTTTATACAGAGTATTTAAGACCTTTTGTGCTTGAACTCCTCTTTTAAGTTCAATCACAATCCGAATATCTGCCGTTGATTCATCTCGTAAATCCTTAAGTCCCACAATTTTCTTGTCTCGTACTAATTGAGCGATCTTTTCTACTAGTGTCGATTTGTTTACTCGGAATGGAATAGAGGAAATAATGATTTGTGTTGCCCCTTTCTCTCCTTCAATAATTTCTGTATCACCACGCGCTACCACTCGACCACGACCTGTTTCGTACGCTTCGAGAATATCTTTTTTATTAAAAATAGTTCCACCTAGTGGGAAATCTGGCCCTTTGACATGTTTCATCAAGTCAGCTGTTGTTGCAGCAGAGTTATCAATAAGTTCGATGGTCGCTGCACACACCTCGTTCAAGTTATGAGGAGGAATATTAGTTGCCATACCCACAGCAATACCCAAACCACCGTTCAACAGCACACTTGGAACACGTGTTGGTAACACTGTTGGTTCTTGTCTTGATCCATCAAAGTTAGGTGCAAAGTCGACCGTCTTCTTACCAATATCAGCTAACAACTCACCGGTAATTTTCTGCATTTTTGCTTCGGTATATCGATACGCAGCTGGATTATCTCCATCAACAGAACCAAAGTTACCTTGACCCCACACTAATGGATACCTTGAAGTAAAGTCTTGGGCCATACCCACCATTGAGTAGTACACTGACGTGTCACCATGAGGGTGATACTTACCAAGCACATCTCCAACCACTGTGGCTGATTTTCTAAACTTAGACGACGAACTGAGTCCTGCCTCGTGCATCGCATAGATAATACGTCTGTGAACTGGCTTAAGACCATCTCGCACATCTGGAAGTGCACGTGAGGTAATAACCGACATCGCATAATCCAAATATGACTTTTTCATTTGTCCTGTGATGTCTTCTTGGATGATTTGTTCTCCAGGAGCTAACTTTTCTTCCAGATCGTCTTTGTTGTCTTTTTTTGCCATATCTAATTATTACTTACGCTTGTTTAAGTGCTACTATCTTTACTGCCTCTGCGTCAAAATCTTTCTTTTTAAGGGTGAGTTTATCTTCATACATAGGTTCGTTCCCAAATTCAGCAAAAAATGCTTCAGCTGCTGCTTTCTCCCCTGTGAGAGGAATAATATATTTAGGAGTAAATTTTTTCACAAATGCAGCTGCCTCTACCGCCTCCATGACATTATCTCCGTTCACTGGTACAAAAATTATATCTGCTTGATACATCTCCTCCATCGCTTCTTCAGAAAGCGCCTTATCAAAAAGAGGTCCACAAAATAATAAGTTGGCTCCTTCAAGCGTCACTGAATAAAGTGTACTGTGAGAAAGATCACCGTATTTAGTTCCCACTGAATACCCTTTAATAAAAATGTCTTTCACTTCGTATTCTCCTGGACCCTTACATACTACCGTCTCTTTACCTTTCGACTTCATTAACTCCTCACCGTTAAAATCTATGTGTCGTGCCTGAATAAGTGCAATATCTGCACCAAACCGTGTCTCTTTTTTCTTTGATTCTTTTGAAATTGGGTTAATTCCGATCGTGATGTCTCCTGACGTGATTTTAAAAAAATAGTCGTCTAATTTCTGTATTACCATATAGATCCATTATAGCACCTCACACCCTATTTACAGAGCATTTTTGGGGAAATAAGCCACAGAAAAAGCCCCCTTTACGGAGACTTCCTGAACGCCATTCCCTCATGGTCCGAAGATAAATGAGAGAACAGCTTTCTTTTTCTTAATTGACCCAAAGATCAAGATCGGTGAAAATACAACAAATAATGCAATTGTTACCAACAACATTAGCAGGTATATTTTTACCATATCAAACATGGTCTTTTCTTGAGCTACCATTTGCTTACCCTTCCATGAAATCACGGAAGTAATCACTGGGATTCTCACGTGTAAAGAGACATATAATTCCCACAACGATCATAATAGCGATGGTAAAAAACACCAATGCTAAAAATTCCATAAAGTCCCCCACTAAACTTCCAAATGAGGGTCTAGCTGGGATGAACCCATTGGCAGCAGGGGTATTTTTAGCCGGCAGATGATCAACTTTATAAACGATAGACGCCCAGAGTAACAGACAACCAATCGGTACAGCGATTAATACTAACGCTAATGTTATTTGTAATTGTATAGACACAATAAATTCCTCCTTTTCCTGAAAATACTATACAAGCTAAAATTATTTTTTGCAACAATTAGCTTTTTTGACTTAGTTTGGTATACTCTCAAGCGAAATTACATGTACATGTAATATCAGTATTAGCAAAGTGTATATATAGCTAACACTACTTCGTGATTATGGCTTAGAGCAACGGGAAGTAGCAGTTATATATTCCAACTACTTAAAACAATTTATGAGTGAAATGAATACCATCTTTGACGGAGTGGCAGTGCCATTTGCTGTTGGAGACAATGCAGAAGGAGTTGTTCTAGACATTGATAGAAACTCAATGTTTATTGACCTCTCTCCTTTTGGAACAGGAATCATCTTTGGACGTGAATTTCTTACGATTAAAGACATTATTAAAAACATTAACATCGGAGACACTATTACTGCACAAGTAGTAGAACTTGAAGGTGAAGAAGGATATATCGAACTTTCTCTTAAGGAAGCTCGGAAAGCAACAATCTGGAAAGAAGCAGCAGACTACATGAAAGATGGGACTGTGCTTTCTCTACCGGTACAAGAAGCAAACAAAGGTGGTCTTATGATCACATGGCAAGGAGTCCGAGGATTCCTACCAGCTTCACAGCTTGGACCAAACAACTACCCGCAAGTATCAGGTGGTGATAAAGCTCGAATCCTACTCGAACTTGAGAAGCTTGTTGGAAACAAAATTGATGTACAAATCATTACTGTTGATCCACAAGAAGAAAAACTTATCTTCTCTGAAAAACATGATGGAGCAAAACGGCCACAAGCCAGGCGATCATCAGGAGGACCTAAACAAGATCTTACTGAGCTATACAATGTGGGAGACAAAGTTACTGGTTCAGTAACTGGAGTTGTAGACTTTGGAGTATTTGTACGAGTTGCAGATAACCTAGAAGGTCTAGTACACATCTCTGAAATTTCATGGTCACTAGTTGAGCATCCAGAAAAAATGTACAAAGTTGGTGATGAAGTAGAAGTGAAAATTATTGAAGTAGAACCTTCAAAAGTATCATTATCTATCAAGGCACTTAAAGACAACCCTTGGTCAGTAGTAAAAGACAAATACAAGAAAGACCAAGAAGTTGAAGCGGTAGTAATCCGATACAACGAACATGGAGCCCTGGTATCTGTTGAAGAAGGAGTTGCAGGACTTGTTCACGTATCAGACTTTGAAACACTTGATGCACTTAAGAGCGAACTGTCTCTTGGAACATCATATAAATTCAAGATTAATGTGTTTGATGCTGATAAGCAAAAGATGACATTATCTCTACAAAAATAGATTATCCTAAAATTGGCGCGCTTCATTGTCGCCTACAAAAAAACTTTCCTCGAAGTACAATCTCGTACATCTTTGGAAAGTTTTTTCTTGTCTCCTCAAATCACATCCAATTTAAGGATAAAAGGATAATCAGTGGTTGTAAAAATAATTAAAAAGAGTGACACCGAAGGTGTCGCTCTTTTTAATTACAACACTGGATCATTCCGGATCATGTCTCTAATAGCTCCATAGAATAGATAAAACAAATACCCTCCTGCGGTTCCTGCAATCAAGTCGAGTGTGGTATCTGGCACATAGGCTGCTGACCATGACGTCCTCCCTGCTATCCACTCAACTACTTCCCATACTACAGCAGCAATAAATACCATCACAACTGAGATCACAAATATATTCTTGTTCGTACGTGCTAATCCAATCATTTTTTTAGTACGTAAGTTTGAGAACACAAGATAAAAGAATAATGCACCTAAAAAGAATCCTCCCAAAAAGTGTACAGGGATATCAATCCATCTAAAATGCCAATATAAATAGTACTTAATAGCAATTAAATCAAACACAAGAAGTGCTGCAAAGAGAAAACAGAAGATGTAAATCCTTCTGTCAAAAAAGTTAGAAATAAAACTAAATATTTTACTCATTAGTTAATCCTAACACAGCAATAAAAAATGGGCCCGACATCGCCGGGAGCCCACTACTTTTATACAAGAACATCAGAGAATCGTTCATCCATGAGGTCACGTGTCTGTTGAACCCATGGAGTACCCTCTTGGTTCTCGTTCTCTCTGAGACAACGATTAACGATCCCAGAAAGTTGATATACGAGTTCTATCGGAACATCTCCTCCCAATAAGCGTAAACAATGAAATACCGCTTGCGCATCCATGAAACTAAGTATCCCTGAATTAATTCCGTCATGGTGTAATATTTTTGTGGCTGTTTGAATAATGATATCTCTAAAATTATCTGATATAGCCATCTCTCTATCACCCACCGGCATCCTATAGATTGCGTCAACCGCTTCTACAAAACCCGCATATCGTTGAATATTTGGTGTAATACAGTGAGAGAAAACACCAGATGGATTATCGTTTTCGAGGTATTTTTGAGCACTCTCAATAAGACTTTCTGCAAGATCATAATGATCTGCTTCCCGCGAAAGAACAGTCGACAGGGATTCTAGGTATTTTTTATCTTGCACGTGAGGCACATACGCCATAATCGTCTCCTTTTAAATTTGACAAAGTCTATAATAACAATTTTAATACACAACGCAAATAACTAAAAACAGATGCGTACGCATCTGTTTTTAGTTATGAGCCGCGAACAAGAAGTACCCTAGTGTTGTGTAACGTGGGTGCCTGAAGCATAGACCAAGGGCCCATGCGAACTACAGCTCCCCTAGAGATAAGTAGCTAGTTACTTCTTGAATACGACTCACCTTTAGATTATAGCACTCCACGAACTTACCAACATGTGAATAATTACTTCTAAACTAATCGGGTTTAAAACTAAAATCAATTATCTTCAACTCTGAGTCAGGTCCGACCTTATCACCATAGTAACTTTTGTACGTTTCGTACATTTCCTCCTCTGATGCAAACCTTTCGTGCCCCTCCCAATCACCCTCAACTAGTGTTCCCAAACTTTTGATTTTTAACTCCTTGATATAACCTTTTCCAAAAGATTCTAAAGTCTCTTTGTTCACGAAATTGATCTCATCTCCCTCTTCTAAATCCTTATCATCAAACAATCTCCATGTTGCTGTTTTTTCTCCATCAAGAATCTGTTGGCAAAGATGAGGTTTAAACTTAAGTGTCTTCATAAAATAAGTATAACAAAGCGGGCGTACGCCCGCTTTGTGATTCTGTCTCTATAGAAATCTCTATTCCATAATTCCATCAAGATTCACGTCATACATGATCTTTTCTTGGATGATTGAATATTTCATTAATTCATCTTCGTTAAACCAGATAGCTGTTTCTCGCTTTCCTTCTTCTGCGTCTTCTGAACAGTGAACTAAGTTTCGAACCGCCCTGTCATCAATTGCTGATAGTGAGTATGAATCAATAGTGTAGTCTCCACGAATTGTTCCAACTTCTGCTTCTGCAGGTTCTGTCTCACCAACTAATTTAGTTACAACTGCTGTGGCTTTGTGACCTTCAACTACCATCATTACTACTGGTCCTGCTGTGATGTATTTTGCAATCCCGCCAATGATGTCTCGTCCGTACTCAATTGCTTCTTTTTCAATTGGTAGACCAGCTGACTCTCTATCTTTTACAACTCCTTCTCCCTTCTTCAAAAACCACGCATCGTCTTTATTATAGTGAGCAAATACTTGCTCCTCTGTTGCAACCGCTAGTTTAAGACCTGTTACCTTCAGTCCCTTTCGCTCAAAACGTGCAATAATCTCACCGATAAGTGAACGTTGTACCGCATCTGGCTTTAAGATAATTAAGCTTCTTTCAATCATAGTATTTTATTAATGGTTAATTACTCGCAATAATAACAAATAGAAATAATAAAAACAGGGCTCTGCCCTGTTTTTATTATTTTATCTAATTTCGTATCCTTTTTTCTCTAGTGCTTTATAGACCGTATCCATCACCCCATTAGCCCACACGTCGGATAACGTATCTTCGTGTGACTGGAATACCATTCTAAATGCAAACGATTTCTTATCTTCTTTTTCAAACACATCAAATAATTCAAATGATTGTGTCTCTGCAGGGAGCAACTCATCAATGAGATCTCTTACTTCCCCGACAGTGGTCTCTGTTGGAACAAAGACTGCAACATCCCTATCAATTCGTGGGTACTTAGATGGCTTTGTATAATCAACAGTAAACGATACTGCCTCAACTAATTTAGTGAAATTTAGTTCCCAAAAGTTTACTCCCATGAAACCAATCTTCTCTTCGCCAAGCATCAAGTCAGCAACCGTGTCTGGTTCTTGGGAAGCTACAAACTCTAACCCGGAAACATGCATCACATCACACACAAGTTCTACATATCCTTTTGTCTGCAAGAACACATCATTTTTTTGTTTATCTTTAATCTTTCTTCGTCCAATAATCCCAGCAAAATTCATTTGCTCATTAACAACCTCGCCTGTAATTCCCGTAAATACATTCCCAAACTCAAAAAGCAGTGGCTCGTCCAAAAATACTAAGTTCTTTTCTGCACGCACCTTAAGCGAATCGAGCAGATTGTCTCGTAATGAACCGAGCTCTGAAGTAAACGGATTTTTTAGTTTCACTACTCCTGTCGTTGTAATACTCCTGTTGTACACCTCGTAAAACCCTTGTGACACCAACGCATCAATTACAGCATACTGTGCCTTCTTAAATGGGTTTTCCGCTTGCACTTGTGCTCCTTCTGCAATTGGTGCTTCGACAATATTTGAGTATCCATAGATACGTCCCACCTCTTCAATCCAGTCTTGTTTTATATTCAAATCTGTCCGATCCTCTGGACTTGTACAGTGCAATACATTCTCATCTGTATCTTCTTCAAGAGTAAATCCAAACGGTGTAAGTAGTGCGACCACAGCATCTCTATTAAGTTCAGTCCCAAGCAACCTATTCACGTCTGAAACCTTAAGAGCGATCGTTGTTTGTTCTTGTGTGTCTTCCCCGACGATCACGTGGTCATCTGATACAGTTGCACCAAATTCGTTCACCATATATGAACAAAAGAGGTCCCGAGCAATCCTGTTTCTCATAAATGGAACGTCGTTCTCAAAACGTTTACTTGCATCTGTGTGAAGTTTGAGTGACCTAGTTGTTTTCCTAATTTGCTCTGGGTTCCAACAACATGCCGAGAGCATTATCTTTGTGGTGTGTTCATCTACTCCAGAAATAGCACCTCCTTTTACTCCCCCAATATCAAGCGCTTTCTCTTGGTCAGCAATCACAAGAATATCTGTAGTAAGTACATGTGTATCACCTGTCAGATCAATAACCTCTTCATCTGCCTGAGCCATCCGAATGGTGATATCACTACCTGCTAATTTGTCATAATCAAACGCATGAACAGGTTGTCCTGTAATAAACATCACGTAGTTAGTGAGATCAACCACATTATTAATACTTCTCTGTCCTTGAGATTCCATAAACGTCTTGAGCCACTCTGGAGACTCTTCAATCTTCACATTCTCAAAATAAATCTTAGTTGCCAAAGGAACCAAGTCAGGATGTTCAACGTTTAGTGTAATCATCTCTTGGGATGAAATATCTGATGAAGTTTCAAATGAACGATCGGTAGCTGCTCGTGTTAATTGAAACAAACCTTCAATTTCTCTAATAATCCCCATATATGAAAGACAGTCCGAAGAACGGTTAGGAAGAATATCCCACTCAATTAACGTATCTCCGTTCTCAAGCTGTTCAACTCCCTCAAGCTCAAAAGCATGCAAACCTAATGTAGTTGCAATCTCTTCTGCTGATGGCAAGGTGTCAGTAAAGTATGTTTGTAATTGGTTGTAAGAAAATTTCATGTCTAAAATATTAAAATTGGCTAAGGAATGGAATCTCTCCATCGTAAAAGTCACGAATATCATCCACTCCATACTTGAGCATTACTAATCGCTCTAACCCTGGTCCAAACGCAAGTGCTTGATATTTTTCAGAATCAATACCTACAGAAGCAAGCACCTTTGGATGCAACATCCCTGCCCCAAGCAATTCAATCCAGCCTGATCCTTTACATACATTACAGCTAGTCTCCCTTCCGTCACACTTGAAACAAGTGAGGTCTAACTCAACCCCAGGCTCAACAAATGGAAAGAACCCTGGTCGCAGCCTGATACCTATTGAATCATCTCCCAAAAATCTCCTGACTGCTGTACCCAGTACATATTTCAGGTTTGCAAGAGAGATATTCTCCCCTACAACTAACCCATCCCACTGGTGAAATTGCGCCTCGTGAGTTGCATCAGTAGCTTCATTCCTAAACACACGTCCTGGAGCCAGAGCACGCATAGGAGCCTCATTATCTTCCATATAATGAATATCTACTGCTGTACAGTGTGTCCGCAGCACTGTTTCTTCTGGACC
>CALLVB010000068.1 GCA_938010795.1 Minisyncoccota bacterium | reverse complement strand
TGAACAATGTCCCAAGCCTTTTTGTATTCAGAAGATGCCATATCAATATCTTGTTGAAGTCGGGCTGGCTCATCCAAAACGTCACAAAATAAATATTTGAGGAGTGCATGCACACAAATATGAATAGCAATCGATCGATCTTCTTCTGGAAACAACTGTGGACTGAATTGATCTTCATTAAGACCAGCAGTGTTGAATGTCAAAAGTCTATGAACCAATTCATGTATTACAACATTGACGAATATTGTTGAATCAAAATTACTAGGCAAGACGAGTGGGTCACTATGGGCTCTACCAAATCCAACGGTATAGACAATAATTTCATCTTCAATGAAATTAAGACCTGTAACTTCACACAAGCCTAGTAAAACTTTTTGCTCTATTTTTTTCCAAATTTCTTGCCTTTGGTTACTTAATTCTCTAAGTTCATTAGGTCCTGGATAGGCAGAATCACCCATCATTTCTGAGTATTTTTCACGCCACAATGTGCCCGAGAGTAACTCACAGTATCTATCCATGGCGGATGCATAACGGAATGTGATTTTTGGATGTGTCATGGTGACTTTATTCTTTTATTGTATCAAATTAGTTCGAACTTCCTCTCACATGACAGGGATACTTCCCACTATTTTTTTATAATCTCTAGTAATGAAATAATCGCTTCCTTATCTTCCTTAAACTTAAGGAGTTCGATTGCGCCATCAGCTGATAACCATTTATATTCTGTGTGTTCTTCGTTTAATACAACCTCAGTATTTGCTGGAACAACTACACCGTACGCAACTGTTGAAAAAGTATAGTCGTCATAGGTAAAGTTAAATCTGATTAGTTCATCTGTCCAAGAAATGGTTTCTTTAATACCTGCTTCTTCATAGAGCTCACGCTCTCGACATTCAAAGACAGATTCGTTTATTTCTAGTGTTCCGTTTACACTATTCCAAAATCCACCCTTCTTCTCACTCCTTTTTAATAAAAGAAACTCATAATCTCCATTATTTTCTCTCGCAACGACTGATTGGATAACTACTGGTAAAGACTGACTCTTCATATAATTTCATTATCACACACAAACTTATTCTCTTCAAAAGCTACAAATACCTCAATGCTACCTGGAGATACAGAACCGCCTCTGTTTTTTACTTTATGATATAGCGATTTAGGAACCTACGTGATTTGTATTGAATATTTTTTATGAATACAAAAGCCCCCGAAGGGGCTCCTATCTATGAATGAACTAAATGGTTATGCAGCTAGTGCCTCAGGTTTGCTGAGACAATAACCCTTCCCCCAAATGGTATCTATATAACTTGGACCATCTGTTTTTTCCATAATTTTTTTCCGAAGCTTACAAATATACACGTCCACAATTTTTATATCAGGCGTGTCCATTCCTCCATAAAGACCATTGAGTAATTGATCTTTAGAGACGAAGCTTTCTTGGCTCAATGCGAGCATCTCCAGAGTTTCAAACTCTTTTCCTGTCAATGCGACTTGGTTACCGTCCACAAGTGCTTTTCTGCTGGCAATATTAATTTCCAACCGATCAACAATAATAGTAGGTGTCGCATGACCAGCTGATCTTCTGACTATTGCACGTATTCGTGCAACGAGCTCATCTTTATGAAATGGCTTGCATACATAATCATCCGCACCAAGCCCAAAACATGTTACTTTTGTTGCAACATGAGCGGTCCCACTTACAATCATGACCGGCGTTTTAATACCGCCAGAACGTAGTTTTTCTAGAACATCAAAACCAGGCATATCGGGTAGATTTAAATCTAACAAGATAATGTCATATTCATACAGCCTTCCTAAATCAAGACCTTCTTCCCCTAACTCAGTAGAATATACATGCATACCTTCGCTTCTTAACATCAACTCCATATGTTGAGCTGTCGCCGAATCATCTTCAATTAACAAAACTCTCATTTTGTATCTCCTTCTCTTTACAATTACCGTATGAGATTAGAACATATTTTAGAAATAAATCAATGTACCTAAGATCCTCTGATCTTGTATTAAAACTATTCCTATTCAGATGCTTCCATGCTTTTTCAGATGATTCTTTCTAAATGTTTACACTGATTCATATATTTTTAGTCATATTAGTTTAAATTTCTTTGAATAATATGATCTAAAAATTCTTCCATTAATATGCCTACTGCATTAAGTTCTTTTGGAAATAACGATTCTGCTGATAGTCCTGGTAACGTATTCACCTCAAGTGCAAAGATTCCACGTGTTGGGTGGATAATGAAGTCTGTCCGAGAGTAATCTTTAAGGTGTAACGTCTTGTGTACTTTCGTTGCAATATCTCCAAGCTCCTGTGCAACGTCCTCGCTTAACACAGCGGGGCAGATTTCTTGAGTAGTGCCATCATATTTAGTTTCAAAATCAAAAAATTCTTTGTTCACTGGTGGAACAATTTCAACTGCAGGAAGTGCATACACATCTTGATCTCTAAACTCATCAATCACACCAACGGTAGCTTCACATCCTGAAATAAACTCTTCGATTACTACTTTGTCACCAATTTGAAATGCATTATGTAATCCCTCTGTTATCTCAACGACTGAGTTACAAATAGAAACCCCTAATGATGAACCAGCTGAGGTTGGCTTCACTACACACGGTTGTGGAAACGACATAAATATCTCTCCAGCCTTTATCTTACAGGCTGTTTTGTTTGGACACTCATCTCGTGTTGCCTTGGTATAGGCAGGTGTCTTAATGTTAAATCTCTCAAAAACATCTTTAGTTAAGAGTTTTGAAAATGAAACCGCTGATGCAAGTGCGTCTGATCCCGTGTGTGGAACCATATTTTCATCTAATAATCTCTGTAGTGTGCCATCTTCTCCAAATAATCCATGCAGAGCCAGTACTGCAATATCAATGTTTGAACAAATTTTTTCAAACGGCATTTCTTTGCCTGCAATTGCAAATGTTTCCTCCGGCAGAATCTCTACTGATACAACTTCATACTTTGCTGTATCTAAATTTGTTCGCACTGTTTGTGCGCTTTTTTTTGAGACTTCCCGCTCTTGATCCACACCCCCATAAAATAGTCCTACTCGTGTTTTCTTCATAGCTTCATTGTATCAATTATTGACTCAATTCAATCTATTGACAAAAAAACATTTATGAATATAATAATACGAGCTAAGGTGCTCTTTTCATCAGATTCTTGGTTTCTACTAGGTATTCCAAAGGTATTTTTAACTTAACCGAAATGTAAATCTTGAATCATCCTCTCTCCCTTTGGAGGCGGGGCACTCGCTAGCCGCTTCTGTGACCACCGGGTCACAGAAGCATACGTTTGAACTACCACATGAGGTAGTTTTTTATTTTCTTCTCTTTTTTCTATGAAGTGTAATGGCAAATCTATGTGACTCGGAGTTAGCAAGCAAGAAATCTTTTTTGTACCTCTCGATCAATTTCTTTTGTCCAATAAATGCTTCTACTTTATGTTTATCATTTTTCTTTGCCGCAACAACCGGAATTGAGACCTCGTGTTCACGTAATACTTGTTCCATACGTCTTTTATGAACCGCTCCTCCATCTACCACAATACAGTCAGGGTATGCCCATTCCTTATGCGCAAGTCTTCTTGTCAGAACCTCTTCAAGTGCTCGTAAGTCATCAATACCCTCAAAAGACTTGATGTTGAATTGTCTATAACTGTCTGTGTCTGGCTCACCTTGTTTTACCACTGTCATAACACCAACCATATTTTGACCAAACATGTGTGCAATATCATATGCTTCGATTCTAAAGCTATCTAGAGAGTCAATCTTAAGATCATCATCTAGTAGTGCCACATCTTGGATATGCTTAAGTGCAAAAATCCTTTTTTTAATAAACTCAGCTTTTTCAAATTCCATATCTGCTGCATATTGTTTCATTTGCTTCTCAAGCATCGACACTACCTTTTTTTTCTTACCCATAAAAAAGTATCTGATTTGTTCAATTGTTTCTCGATACTCCTCTTTTGTCTGACTTACTCCTGGTACTAATCCGATTTGTTGGTATACAGTAGACTTCTCGTCATATGAACCACGTACTGAACGATATGGAAATATTTTACGAATAATTTTTAGTGCAGTGAATAAAGTTCTTTTGGACGAAAAGGGACCAAATGAATATAGGATTTTCTCTTTAATCTTTTTCTCCAAAATATCTCGCTCTCTTTTAACTAACAGCCTAGGATATTCCTCATCAGTAATAACCAAATATGCAAAAGATATCTGAGATTTTTCTCGAGTATTATATGGAGGTTGATGTTTCTTAATCTCATGAGACTCCAAAATCAAAGCCTCTAGAACAGAGTCTGTTTGTGTAATAACTACAGAATCAATTTGTTCAACAAGTTTATGAATAAGAGGTCCTCTCTTTTGCATCATATCTCCTTGAAAATAGGACTTCGTTCTATGTTTAAGTGAAGTTGCTTTTCCTATGTATAAAAAATTACCTTGTGTGTCACAAAAATAATACACTCCCGGTTTTTCAGGTAACTTATCTAATTCGTTTTTGAGACGATGATTCATTGACGTGATTGTAACAAATGAACATTTTTGATGTCATAGATTAGAAACAAATACTTATGTTAATAATATAGCTTGTGTATATTTAAATTATTATGTATAGTTTATATAGGTGTAGTGCCCAATAATTTCAACACAAAATCAGAGGATAATTTGTGACAAAAAGACAACGCAAAAGATTATATGCTCTTAACAACGGCATCATTTTCGCAAGACAAACAGTTGATAGTCTCTTGCCAAAAAAACATGATGGCAAGAATCGAGACAAAAAAGCCCGGCGAGGCTGTGGAACTATCATGAGGAGGCATGGAAGGTCCCCTTGTTAACCTGATTCGATATACAGTACGGAACCCCTCCAACTCGGTCGATACGCAAGTATCGACCTCTTTTTTTACACTTTTTTCTCTTCGTCCAGTTCCCATTCTTCTTTCACGATCTCAACAGGAACCTCTTTCGCTCGTAAATATTTCACAATAAAGTCCCCCACATCCTTAAGTTGATCATCATCAATAATTGATGAAACAAGAACAGTTTTTCCATATTTTTCTTCAAATAGTTTCTTCATGTTTTCAACATGTTCCACCTCAACCATATCTGTTTTAGATAGAATAATAATTTCATCTTTCTCTAGCAGCTCTGGTGAATATGCTCCTAGTTCTCCTCTAATCACTTCGTAATCTTCCGTTGGTGTTTCGCTCTCAAGAGAAACAAGGTGTGCAAGTGCCTTGGTACGCTTAATATGTCGTAAAAATTTATGTCCAAGACCTTTTCCTTCAGATGCACCTTTAATAAGGCCAGGGATATCAGCGAATATGAATCCTTGTAATGATCCTAGGTGAGGTTCTAGTGTTGTAAAGTGATATTCTGCAACCTTAGCTTGTGAATTTGTAAGTGCATTCACCAATGATGATTTACCTGCTGATGGTAAACCTATAAATCCCAAATCAACGAGCATTTCTAATACAATAGAAAAGTGTGCTGATTCTCCCTGGTCTCCATCTGTTTGTTCTTCAGGAGCTACGTTTTTAGAAGATTTGAAATGCTCATTACCGTACCCTCCTTTACCTGCACGCAATACAAGCCGTGTCTCACCCTCTTGTAGTAACTGAAATTTTTCTCCCGTGTCTTTATTCTCTACCACCGAACCGATAGGAATATCGATAAACATATCTTCTCCATCTGCACCATGCTTAGATGTCCGACGTCCATGTCCTCCATTTTGTGCTGTAAACTGTGGGTTACCCGAATAGTCACTTAATTTTGATAAATCACGGATAGCTCTAAAATATACATCCCCGCCGTTTCCTCCGTCTCCTCCTGCTGGCCCACCTTTTGCAACATACTTAAAACGAAACCACGATACGATACCGTTTCCTCCATCTCCCGCTTTTGCCCAAATAGTTAATTGATCTACAAATGCCATGCAGGCATTATAACAGGTGAAAATAAAAGAGCGATGGCGTAGCCATCGCTCTTTTATTTTCATATATAGTACCTACCTATTTAGAATCTTTTACCATCCTTGGCATCGCACATGAATTTTTACATGAAGCCATTACTACAAGAAGCCCACCAAGAACTGCTAGGTTTTTCAAGAACGCGGGCATTTGCCCTTCCCCAATGTGAAAAATGAGAGTTACCAAAACTGTATATGCTGCTAATAATCCAGCAACCCAACATAATTTTTTACCAGTCATGATCCAAATACCAGCTACCATTAAAAATGCTGCTACGACCCATACCAGAACTCCAGAAAACGGAATCCCAAAACTTGTCATAAATGATGCAGTACCTTCTGCATTCATAATTTTACCAATCCCCGCAACCAGAAAAAATACCCCGATTAATACTCGACCTACTACTCCTGCCCATGAAGAACAGTTCATACATACTTTTTTTGTATCCATAATAAAACTACTTATTTTTGTAATATATAAACTATATCTTACTTGTACACTCCCTGCTTATCTAAATGTGGACTTCTGTTTTTTTAAGAATTATACGTTCTAAGAAGTCTTCAGCAAATTCAACTGCCTTCATAAAGCTTTCATGATCTACATCTTTGATCTCGGAAACACCTTCTTGTCCTCCATATGTCTTCTCTAAAATCTCTGAGAGAGACCATTGGTCAACATATAAAGTACTCTGTTCTTCATGACGAATACCTGAATCCTCAGCATCAATACCAAGAATTACTTCTTGTAAAATCTTCTGCGCAACTGCTTCTGAACCACAAATAGCTTGACCATATTTTCTCCACACAAGACCGAGCACACCATACGGTATATTATTGCCTCGTACTCCAGCCTCTACAGCACCAAAGACGTTCTCTCGTTCGTCCGCCTTTTTATATGTATCACACACATACCACTCTTTTTTCTTTTTTTGTTTACGTTTTTTTTCGATAATATCAGCTGTTCGAGATACCCTGTTGATCCTATAAGGTTTGTTTCTATTTTTACAAAATATTATGAGTGCAGCAGTAGCCACTATCTCTCCAGCAGAAAAGGTACCCTGTGTGGTATAGATGTGTGCTGGTTTTTCAAAAAGTGACCACCCTTTATGAGAGAGGTATGCCAGTCCAATAAGTGAAACTGCAAAGAATAAACCAAATAAAGTAATTTTCTCACCATCAGCGATAGCGTCAGCTGAGAATGAAAAAATAAATGCTGCTGGGATACTTCCAGCTAGAGTAACGAGCAAGAATGTTGTAAAAGAAGTGACCGTCTTGAGACCTACAAAATATGAAAGATTATCCAGTGCTGCAAACAGCCTTGTCTGGAACAATGTGATAAATGTCGGTTCAGAATGTAGTTGATACTGGTTTTGAGTGACGGTACGAATCGGATATACATGACCGACAGTCGCTTCCTCACCAAACCTAGCTAAAGCAAATGCAACCATAGATCCAATCGTCCAACCAAATACTGTCAAAACAAACGTAATTTCTGGTGAAAGTACCTTCGCCACAAATGGAACAGCTGGCGCTATCGAGAATCGTGAAACAACAACAGAGATTGCTAATACTACGGTATAGATTGTCCATGAAAGAAAGAGATTGTTTTCACTTAAAAGATCTCGTATATAAGAAAGTGGGTCTTGAAAAAGAATCACTAACGTAACAGCTACTAATGTCGCAAGAAAAATAATCCACGGAAAATTCTTTCTACTAGTTTTATCAAGACTTCTCATATGTTTATTATACAACTAAAAATAAACCTTCCGGTTTATTTTCGTGGATTTATGCTCCGTGACATTTTTTAAACTTTTTTCCTGAACCACAGTGACATGGATCATTCCTTCCCACTGTTTCTTCTTTTGCTTTTGTCTTTGGAGTCCTCTTTACACTCTCATCACTTTTACCAGAACCATCAATGATTTTCTCTGCCTCAGCAGCTGCCTCAGCAGCACGTTTTTCTAGTTCAAAGACTGCATCTGTGTTAATCCGTTCGATAGTGTCCATCACCGTACCGTCGATATCAAGAAGCATCTGCTTATAGAAGACTGATCCATCTTTTTTATACTCTACCAGTGGATCTCTTTGTCCATACGAACGCAGTTTTACTGATGAACGAATATAATCCATTGTTTCTAAGTGTTCCATCCAGAACGTATTAATGGTCTGTAAGTAAATATCTCGAGCCACCTTAAAGAATCTTTCTTCACCTAATACTTCTTTTTTAGAATCATACACTTTATCAAAGCTATCATGTTCAAACGCAAGATCATCAAAGACTGCTTTAACCTCCGCTTGATCACCTACCAACATCAAACGTCGCTTATCATAAACCGCTGTACGCTGAGTATTAAGTACATCATCGTATTGCAATACATGTTTTCGTGAATCAAAATTAAATCCTTCAATCCGTGTTTGTGCTGACTCCAACGATTTGGAAATCATTTTGTGTGTGATTGGCTCATCTTCGGCAAGACCCATTTTTCCCATCATGTTTTTTACTGCGTCTCCAGCAAACACTCGCATAAGTGAATCCTGCATAGAAACATAGAATTGTGTTTCACCAGCATCCCCTTGTCGTCCTGAACGACCTCGCAATTGGTTATCAATACGTCTCGCGTCGTGTCGCTCAGTACCAATGACGTACAAACCTCCCAGTGATAACACCTCTTCATACTCCTCTTTAGTTGCCTGTGCACCTCCAAGTTTAATGTCCACTCCACGACCTGCCATGTTAGTAGCAACTGTCACTGCTCCTTTTCGCCCAGCATCTGCAACAATCTCACCCTCACGCTCATGGTTTTTTGCATTAAGAACTTCGTGCTTGATCCCTTCTTTCTTTAAAAATTCTGAAAGTTTCTCTGAGCTCTCAATTGCCACCGTACCAATAAGTACTGGTTGTCCTTTTTTCTGTAACTCTTTTACCTTTCTTGCAAGCGCAGTAAATTTACCGTTCTCTGTCTGAAAAATAAGATCAGTATTATCAATACGTGCAATAGGTTTGTTTGTTGGCACAACAGCAACATCTCTTTGATATACCTTAAAGAACTCTTCTTTTGAAGATTCTGCGGTTCCTGTCATACCTGTAAGTGTTTCATACATCCGGAAAAAGTTCTGGAATGTTACTGATGCAACAGTTTTAGATTCTTTTTGAACCATAATTCCCTCCTTGGCCTCCATGGCTTGATGCATACCATCACTCCATCGTCTACCTGGCTGCAATCGTCCTGTAAATTCATCCACGATAATGATTTCACCGTTTTGTACCACATAGTCTTTCTCTCGGTCAAAAAGTGCTTGTGCACGAACAGCAGACTCTAGATGATGAACATACTTAATACCACCTTCTGTATATAAATTCTGTACTCCCAAAATACGTTCCACCTCTTCAATTC
>CALLVB010000067.1 GCA_938010795.1 Minisyncoccota bacterium | reverse complement strand
GCTTTGTTTTCCTCTTTCTATTTTTTCTCTTTCTCCTTTACTGTAAACTTAATGGCATCTCGCGCAGCCTTTGTACGGAAGTAGTACATACCTGTCTTTAATCCAGCCTCCCAACCATAGAAGTGCATAGATGTTACTTTTGCAGGTGTAGCATTCTCCATATGTATATTCATTGACTGTGTCTGGCATACAAACGCACCTCTGTCAGCAGCCATATCAATAATATCTTTTTGAGATATCTCCCATACTGTTTTGTATAACTCTTTAATGTCTGCTGGAATCCCTTCAATGTTCTGTACTGAACCATTAGCTGCAATAAGTTCGTTTTTCATGTCATCATTCCATAAATCTAGTTTAATCAGATCTCGTAGTAAATGTTTATTAACTACAATAAACTCTCCTGATAAAACTCGACGTGTATAAATATTTGATGTCATTGGTTCAAACGATTCATTGTTTCCAAGAATTTGAGATGTAGATGCTGTTGGCATCAGAGCAAGCAACAATGAGTTTCTCATTCCATTCTTCTTGATTTGAGCTTTCAATTCTTTCCAATCATACCTATCTGACGGTTTTACTCCCCATAGATCAAATTGTAACTGTCCCTTTGAGATTGGAGATCCTTTGTATGACTTGTATGTTCCTTTCTCTTTGGCAAGCTCACATGAGGTCTTCACCGCGTGATAATACATAGTCTCAAAGATATCTTTGTTAAGCTTTTTAGCTTCAGGAGACGCAAAAGGTAATTTCATCACTGCAAACGTATCTGCGAGTCCCTGAACCCCAATACCCATTGGTCGATGTTTCATATTTGAGTACTCTGCTTCTTTTACTGGATAGAAATTAACATCAATCACCTTGTCGATATTCTTAACAATCACCGACACAATCTTTCCGAGTTCATCAAAATCATACGTACCATCTTCTTTCACAAATTTATTAAGAGCAATAGATGCTAAGTTACAAACCGCAACTTCTTTGTCTGATGTGTACTCAAGAATTTCTGCACATAAGTTAGAGCTCCGAATTGTTCCAAGATTCTGCTGGTTTGATTTTCCATTACATGCATCTTTGTATAACATGTATGGCGTTCCTGTTTCAATTTGTGACTCAACAACTTTGAACCATAGTTCTTGTGCTGGAATTTGTCTCACGAACTTTCCTTCTTTTTCATATTTCAAGTACAATTTTTCAAATTCTTCTCCGTGCACGTCATACAAACCAGTTGAAACATTTGGATCCATAAGTGACCATGTTTCGTTCGCTTGTACACGTTTCATAAATAGGTCAGAAACCCATAGTGCATAAAATAGATCTCGTGCTCGCATCTCCTCTTTACCATGATTCTTTTTAAGCTCTAGGAAATCAAACATGTCCGCGTGCCAAGTTTCAAGGTAGATAGCAAATGAACCCTTTCGTTTCCCTCCTCCTTGATCAACATACCGAGCCGTCTCGTTAAAATTTTTAAGCATCGGCACAATACCGTTTGAACGACCTCCTGTCCCTTTAATATATGAACCTTTTGCTCGTACGTTATGAATTGAGATTCCGATACCTCCAGCGTACTGTGAGATACGTGCTGTCTGCCCTAGTGTGTTGTAAATACCAGCAATTGAATCATCCTGCATTGCTAATAGAAAACACGATGATAGCTGTGGCGAAGGTGTTCCTGCGTTAAATAGTGTTGGTGTCGCATGTGTAAAATATTTTTGTGACATCAATTCGTATGTCTCGATTGCTGCTGCAATATCTTTCTTGTGGATACCAACAGCAACACGCATAATCATCTGTTGTGGTGTCTCTGAGATTTTCCCATCACGCCTGAGCAGGTATGCTCGCTCTAATGTTTTAATCCCAAAGTAATCATATTTAAAGTCTCGGTCATGCAAAATTGCTGCGTCTAAATCGTCAGCATTCTTCATGATAATATCTCGCACATCTTTAGCGATCAACGCTGCCTTCTCTCCAGTTTTTGGATCTTTGTGGTTATATAGTAGCTCAATGTTCTTTGAAAAAGATTTCTCAACATTTTTATGAATATTTGAAACAGCAATTCGTGATGCAAGAATCGAGTAGTCGGGATGCTTTGTCGACATTGACGCTGAAATTTCAGCAGAAAGGTTGTCTAATTCAGTGGTATGCACACCGTCATAAATACCAGCTAACGTCTTCTTTGCCACATCCATCACATCAACATAATTGGTATCTAAACCATAAGAAAGCTTCTCAAGACGAAGTGACGTCTTGTTAAAGTTTACTTTCTCGCTCTTACCATTTCGTCTAATTACATGCATACTATTTTCATAAATTATTAAACCGAACCACACATCTTTTATCGCTACTACACAATAGGAATTTCAACCAATATTATACCAAGTACCTTAGAAATCTGCGTCTGTACTAAAGGCATGGTTATCCGAAGAACCATCAGATCCTGACACACCAGTCTTTTGATATTCAGCAACTCGTTTTTCAAAAAAGTTTGTCTTTCCTTGAATTGAGATCATATCCATAAAATCAAACGGGTTCTTGGTCTTGTAAACCTTCTTACACTTAAGCTCTCTCAAAAGGTGATCCGCAACAAATTCAATATATTCACACATCAAATCTGAGTTCATACCAATAAGTGAAACTGGCAGTGATTCTGAAACAAATTCTTTTTCGATCTCCACTGCCTCTTTAACAATTTCAACAATCCGTGCTTCTGGTACTTTATTTTTAACGTGTTTGTTATGTAGTAAACATGCAAAGTCTCGATGCATTCCTTCATCACGAGAGATAAGCTCATTAGAAAATGTCAGTCCTGGCATGAGTCCTCGTTTCTTTAACCAAAATAGTGAGCAAAATGATCCTGAGAACTGAATCCCTTCAACAACTGCAAATGCGATCAATCGTTCTGCAAATGAATCAGATTCAATCCATTTTAGAGCCCAGTCTGCTTTTTTCTTAACAGCTGGAATTGTCTCTAAAGCATTAAACAGGTGTGTTCGCTCTTTCTTGTCCTTAATATATGTATCAATAAGTAGTGAGTATGTTTCGGCATGAATATTCTCCATCATGACTTGGAAACCGTAAAAACATTTTGCTTCTGGGTATCCAACTTCTTTTAAGAAATTTTCAGCAAGGTTTTCGTTCACGATCCCGTCTGAGGCAGCAAAAAATCCGAGGATATTCTTAATGAAAAATCGTTCGTCATCGTTAAGTTTATTATCCCAATCATGTAAATCCGGAGAAAGATCAATTTCTTCTGCAGTCCAAAATGATGCTTCTGAATCTTTATACATTTTCCAAATATCATCATGTTTAATTGGAAACAAAACAAAACGGTCATTGTTTAATTCTAGGATTGGTTCTTTTACTTGTTTTTTTGCCATACTTTTCTTTGCAATCTTTGCTTTGGATACGTTCGTTTTTTTAGAAGTTGTTGCCATATCGTCTCTTATGATTACGAACACTATTAATTTATTCGACCAAAACAAAAAGTAGAAAAATCTACTCGCTGTTTACCTGTCGAATGTTCAATACTATCTACTACTTACTTTAGATTAGTTTCATTCATTATACATTGTGTGTGCTTCTCAAAAAGTATAGTAACTAACACGCTCTCACATGTTTTCCACACTTTTTTTTGAGGTTTTTTTGTCAAGTCATGTCTAGAGTTTTTGACATCTTATCCCCAGCATTATACACAGA
>CALLVB010000066.1 GCA_938010795.1 Minisyncoccota bacterium | reverse complement strand
CTAATGTCAGAATCAGAACAAAAAGAAAGTCCAGCAAAGATGACTGAAAGAGGTTACAAGCTGGCGGAGAACAAAGATTGGCCGGCACTAAGGAAAATCATCGATAAGCTCCCTGACTCAATGATTAAAGACTTTCTTTTTCATTGTCTTGAGTTAGCTCACGATTCACAAGACCCAGAACGTATCGGCTGGCTTCAAGCCACAATCAGAGGTCGAGGGTATATCGGATAATCCTCACACCTTCTCAACTAATTGGCGGATCACATACGATGGTCCGCTCTTTTTTTTGTTTGACAAAATAAATTAATATGTCATTATCACATGTGGAAATTGTTCCACGTAGAAAAAATAAGGATATACACTAATGAATCAGAGAGATAAACACTCCCTACAAAATCAATACACGAGCAAACACGGGGTGATTACCACTGTCGAGCTTGATCAAGTCGTACGCAGAGCACTCAAAAAAAAGCGACAAAACAATAAGGTTCTCGCCGTACTCCTTGCTGACTCAATCAAACACAAACATGTATTCTTGATTGAGATGATTCTATCTGAATCAACACTCACATTAAGTGCTGATCAAAAAAAACAGATCGCCAAAGATCAACTACTAGATGGGCGTATTGAAACAGTCATCAAGGCCGTCTCCTGGATGTCCACAAAACTCTTTGGTACATGGATGGCAGAAATTCAGTCTGACGATAACAAACGACTTGTCGATAGATTCACGATTAATGTGAGCAAAATCAATAAAGGTCGTTCTCAGCTACTCCACGGTTAGTGTGATCAGTTATCTCACCACTAGTGCGTACCTATTCTATAGGTACGCATTTTCTTTTATAAATACCTTTTGGTTGCTACAATACCTACACTATGGAAACGCATGATGACCTATACAAAATTCGACATTCATTTGCACATGTACTTGCAATGGCTGTGTTAGATACCTACCCAGATGCCAGACTGGCAATTGGACCAGCGATCGATACTGGTTTTTACTATGACATTGATTTTGGTGAAGAAAAAATAAGTGATGAACATCTCAAGGATCTACAAAAGAAAATGAAGAAATTAGCTGGTCGCGGGTTAGAGTTTTCAGGGAAAGTTGTAACCACAGATGAAGCACTAGAACACTACAGGGAAAACCCCTACAAATCAGAACTGATCAATGAGTTTGCTGCTGAAGGTAAAGAATTAACCCTTTACAATACAGGTGAACTTTTTATAGACCTATGTGCTGGAGGACATGTCGAAAACACCAAAGAGCTCCCTCTCGACGCGTTTAAACTTGATAAAGTTGCTGGGGCATATTGGCGAGGTGATGAGAAAAATAAAATGCTTACTCGTATCTATGGATTAGCATTCCAAGACAAAGCAGGTCTTGATGCACACCTGGCGATGGTTGCTGAGGCAAAAAAGCGAGATCACAGAAAACTTGGTAAAGAACTTGGTCTATTTACATTCTCGGAACTGGTTGGTCCTGGGCTACCCTTGTGGACTCCCAAAGGAACAGTGTTGCGAAAGACTATTGATGATTTTGTACAAGAATTGCGAGCAGAAAAAGGTTATCATCCAGTAACTATTCCTCACATCACTAAAGCTGATTTATATAAAACATCAGGGCACTACGATAAGTTTGCAGACGACTTATTCAAAGTAGTTTCTCGTGAAGGAAAAGATTACTTCTTAAAACCGATGAACTGTCCGCATCACACGCAAATTTTTGATGCAGAACCACGGTCGTACAAGGCGATGCCGCAACGTTACTCAGATACCACTATGGTATACCGAGACGAACAGTCAGGTGAACTAGGTGGTCTCACTCGGGTACTTTCTATTACTCAAGATGATGCGCACATCTTCTGTCGAGACAAACAAATTAAGGAAGAGATGAACGGTGTGTGGGACATTGTCGATAAATTTTATTCTGCATTTGGATTCACTCTTAATGTGCGATTATCATTCCATGATCCAGAAAACATGGATGCGTACCTGGGTACTCCCGAAATCTGGGAAGCATCAGAAAATGCATTACGAGAGATAGCAGAAGAACGAGGAGTTGAAGCATTTGTTGGTATCGGAGAAGCAGCACTCTACGGACCAAAATTAGACTTTATGGCTCTTGATTCACTAGGACGGACTCACCAAGTTGCGACCATCCAACTAGACCGTAACCTCCCTGAACGATTCGATCTGAGTTGTATTAATGAAGAAGGAGAAAAAGAACGAATTGTCATGATCCATGCAGCGATTGCAGGTTCACTTGAACGATTTACTGGAGTAATGATCGAGCACACGGCTGGTATGTTCCCTCTCAGATTCTCACCTACTCAAGTAGCAGTGATCCCAATTGCAGAACCACACAAAGAATATGCTCAAGGTATCTATAACTCCTTGGTTGAGGCTGGGTTCCGAACAACAATCGATACCTCGAAAGATGGCTTTGGAAAAAAGGTTCGTGCAGCGAAAAAAGAAAAACTTCCGTACTTTATTGTTATTGGAGACCAAGACATCGAAGCCAACAAGATCACTCTTGAATCTCGCGATACTGGAGAATCAGAGCAACTAACTATCGAAGAAGTCTTGGAAAAATTCAAAACAGAAATTTCAAATTAAGTAATAAAACAAGCTCAGTCTTGTTTTTATTATACCCATTGACAAAATCAGTGTGAATCAGTAATCTATCTTGCAGCGCACTTTCGCGTATAACAAGAAGAGGGTCTTTCATGACTGACACAATAACTCCTGACAATGTTTGCATTCGCTTTGTTCCAAAAGAGACAAGCTCAACAGAAAAGATACAAATTCCTAAGGATGTACGGACTTCTCTGGTTGAATTTCTTGATGCATCACCATTGGTCTCTGTTCGCAAAACAGCGTATCAGGAGAATCCTGATGTCCGTAGACGCAGCGGCTTAACAGCAAAGAGTGGATACTTCTCTCTCCTGCTTGATGTGAATCCAAATATAGACATCGGAGCAGCGATTGATTCCTTTGTAAATGAATTGCCAGCAGAAGCTGGATTCGCAGAGCTCACCCGAACCTAACGGTTATACAACCTTCACATACCTCGCAGTTCCTGCGGGGTATTTCTTATTCAAAAGTATGGTTGACTTTACATTTCATAACATATATTATTATGTATGGTTGACTTTACATTTTGAAAGGAAGAAATCATGGGTATGATCTTCTCATATTTACCTCTCTTTGGTTTTATGCCTAAAACCAAAGAAACAGAAAAACTGATTCGACTACGTCGAATACATGAAGATGAGGTTCGCGCTCGATCTATCACCAAAGTATTTCGTCCGGGTACCGTTGGATACTCAGACTTCTACTTCCCCGGTGAAGACATTACTCTCGTGGTGATTAAACAGCCCGGTAGTAATGCCAATCGAATCGAACCTGTCTTTATCAAAGATATTAACCTCCCTATTCGAGTAATAGCCGTAGAGGCTCGCCCATTTGGTGAGCTAACTAGTACTACTCTTATTGGATCGGGTTTTGATTCTCTAAGAGAAGTTGCTCTTGAGCTTGCACTTGTATACAACAAAAAATCACCGATATTACGGATGATTTCATTATCACTAGCATTGAGTACGAATATCTGGAGACAGATTCTCTCAAGGCTGCATAACTAAAGGACATTTCATGACTACTATTAAGACGTTATTCCAAAATAATATTCTAAAGACGGCTCTAAGCCCTCAAGATAATCCTGAGCGCTTAGATGCATCAGTTATTGTGATGCCTCTTATAGAGCACGATTATCCTGCTAAGACTCCAGTTATGTGGAACGCATGCTACCGTGAACTTGGTATGTCTGAATATGCAAACCTAATGGCAGTCGGTTCTACTGAGCATCTAGATATAATTCTTGATGGTTTGCGTACTGACCCACG
Source organism: Minisyncoccota bacterium (assembly GCA_938010795.1). Lineage (GTDB taxonomy): Bacteria > Patescibacteriota > Minisyncoccia > Phycocordibacterales > JAHDEI01. The sequence continues at coordinate 4,395 of CALLVB010000066.1, read as the reverse complement.
GTATGTAGGTGGTGGTGCTGGTGTCGGCTTTAAAGACTCATCCTTCTCGAAACTTGATACATTAGATGAAACTGCCCAAGCGGTTGGCTCTATTAATCTGATCTCAAAAAAGGATGGTGTCTTAACCGGACATAACACTGACGGAGAAGGGTACGCGATGGGTCTTGAAGACCTTATAGCAGAGCATAATCGCACACCTCTGTCCGAGTCACGTGTACTTATGTTTGGCTCAGGTGGTACGGCAAATCCAATTGCGTTTGCACTTGCAAAACGAGGTGCAAAACTAGTGATTAGCAATCGAACTGTCGAAAAAGCTGTTTCACTTGCTGATCGAGTTAATAGACACTTCGGTACATCTATTGCAATTGGTGTTGGTGAAGATGAAGTTGCTACATATGCGAGCACATCGGACGTACTAATAAATGTTTCAACGAAAGGTGCTTCTGGTCGCTTTGAGGATTATGCAGCATTTTCACCTACTGGTGAATCTGTTGAACAAAACCTTGAAATGTCTCGTGCGTTTCTTGAACATCTAAATCACAAGCCGATTGTGAGTGATATTTTATTGAGGGGTAATACTACTACTCCCACATTAACACTCGCTCAAGAATTTGGATTGATTACTCAGGATGGTTTACCTATGGTAATTAATCAAGGAGTAAAAGCATTCATGCTCTTACACGAACAAGAAGTTCTCTCTCGTGGATACACAGAACAAGACATTGCTCGTATCATGAGAGAAGCAGCATCTACATAAGTTCTTCCTTATTAAAATAATATATGCGCCCATCTTGGGCGCATTTTATTTTTGTAGATACGCAATCCAAAAGGCGCGTTTATAAGTTCGATCTTGGAAACGAGTATAGTGGAATTCTTTGTCTAATTTTAAAATAGTGAACTCTGATCCGTATAATTCTCGGAAGTCTGCTTCGGTAAATACCCGCTCGGTGAGCCCTAGATCTGGCATAGTGTACGTATCTTTCTCACCTCCTGGAAAATCTTTGACTAATTGTTTTGCATTTGAGTCTCCATCTTTACAGAGCGCTCGAACAAAAAAGAGTCCTCCGGTTTTAAGTACGCGCGCTGTTTCTGAAAGATATATCGCTCGCTCAGCCTCATTTAGTGAATTTGAACTTGTCACATCTAAAACGATATCTTGAGAGGCTGTTGAGATATTAAATTTCTCTCCTATTGAACCAAGCTCATAATCTAACAATCCCTTTGCTACGCGTATCTCCCTATCTTTCAACTTTGCGCTTCTTATTGCCGTTTCTACTGCATTACGGGCGATTTCGACTCCAACTACACTTCCTCCTCTTTCGGCACAATATAGTGCATTTTTACCCTCCCCAGAGCCTAAATCAAGGATGTTCATACCTTGAAATACAAATCCATCACTATACGGTTCTTCTTCTGTACGCTTTTTTCTTGCTTCTTTCTTGAACCATTTTACAAAGGCACGAAAAGAAGCAGCCGGCTTGTCTCCACCAACTAATTTCTTTTCATCGTATTCCTTCTCCCATACATCTTGTTGCGCCATTTGTGTGTAGTCTACCCTAGATTTGAAATAAAAAAAGTCGCAGCGACGCTGCGGCTTTTTTTATTTCTTAATTGAATTACTCTCCCCCAAAGAATCCAACTAATTTTAGTAGTGACTGGAACATCACTAGCAGGTTCACATACATATGTAGTGCACCAAGTGTTGAGTATTTAGCTTTATCTTCATCTGTCTCCAATTGCGGAAATAGGTTTTTGTAGAATTGTGCGTCATATACAGTCAACGCTGAGAATGCCACCATTGCCACAGCTGAAACAATAAGGTCTAGTCCGTAGCTCTGTACAAAAATTGCGTTAATAATAGAAACGATTACAACTCCCCATACCGCTGAGAAAATAAATGTTTTCCATCCTGACATGTCATATGTTGTTCGATATCCCATAAGCGCCAATGAAGCAAACATAAGAACTGCTGCCACAAATACTCCCACTAATAACATTGGATTAGTTGAGAGGTACACTGCAATTAATCCTGAGATAGTTACTCCTGAAAGTGCTGCGTATACAAAGTACAACAGGAATGAAACCTGATACGGTAATTTATTAATTAAGAACTGAATTGCTAGTAATAAAATAAAGTGAATAGCCACGAGTGAGTAAAAAATCACTTGTGAACCAAACACTACTGATCCAAATGATGTCATAAGGGTCAGATAACATGTAAATGCTGAAACTAAAACTCCAGCTGCCATCCATTTGTAGATAGATGCAAAAAATTGATTAACTGTATTCATATTACAGAATTATACCACCTCCAATACACTGATTCCCCTTATACAAAACGAGTGATTGTCCTTTTGCTACTGCGTTGTGAGGCTTAGTGAATGTCACCGTATACTTCCGTTGTCCGCACCTTCGTCCAACTCGTGTGAACTTTACAGAACATGGAATCAACTCTCCTCTATACCTTACCCGACCTTCGTATGTTTCATGTTCATCTGGCTCTCCTGTGATCCAGTTAGTGTCTGTGATAAGAATTTCGTTTGAATACTCTTTGTTTGATTCTTCTAATAGGTGTTTCGCTCCAACCGTAATAGTATTGTTCTCTTGATCACGACTAATAACATACAATTTTGGCATATCTGGTGTTTTTGCTTTGGGAAAGATCTCAAATCCATGCCTCTCTCCTTTGGTATAAAAGATTGCCCCGTCATGTGAACCGATCACTTCTCCCTTCTCGTTTAATACATCTCCTGGATTCTTATCAATAAACTCTTGTAAAAAATCTTTCATTTTTACTTTACCTACAAAACATAGTCCTTGTGAGTCTTTTTTACCTGCAGTAAATAAATCGTGTTTCTCTGCCATCTTTCGAACCCTAGATTTTGGATATGCACCAATTGGAAACAGCACCTTGGCTAATTTTTCTTGAGGCATAGTGTATAGAAAATATGTTTGATCTTTATTAAAATCGTTACCTTTACGCATCTCAAATGACTTTGTCTTTGTATTAAAGATATTTTGAGAGTAGTGGCCGGTTGCGACAAAATCAGCTCCCTGCTTGAGTGCGAAATCGAGGAACCCTCCGAATTTCACATATTTGTTGCAGAATACATCTGGGTTTGGAGTCTCCCCTTTTTTATACGTATCAATCATGTAATCAAATACATCTTGTTTGTATTCTTTTTCTAAATCAAGATCTAAGAACGGCACGTCTAATTTTTGACACACAGCCAATGCGTCTAATCTCTCATCCCTCCAGTCGCACCCTAAAAAATCTGGATGGTACACCTTGATAAAAACACCCGTCACATCAAAACCTGCGTCTTTGAGCAATGCCAAAGAAACAGAGCTATCTACCCCACCCGAAACCCCTACAAAGACTTTCTTAATAGTTCCATCTTCGTTTTTCGGATTCGGTATATAGTTTTTTGGTTTGTTCCAAAACATGCTGGGATTATAGCAAATGAAAAGGCGCACAAAATTGCGCGCCTTATTCCAAGTAAGTATAAATATGGTAACTAAGTAAGTGCTGATGGATTAGTTCCCGCCCAGTGAGGTGTCCAGTTTACCTGAACAATAACTGCTTCACCTGCTTTATGTAAAGCTTCTAAGACCGAACTCACCCGAGGGCAAATTCCGTCTGTTGAAATAACATGTCTGTCTGAGATTGCTGCTTTTACAATGGCGCGTTTCTGAGCCGCGTCCTCTGCATCTCTGAGAGATTGACTTAGTTGGGCTGTATCAACTGGTGTTGACTCAACTCGTGTGTGCATTCGACCTGAATAGTGAGTACTCATTGTCTCATCCTCCTTTTCTTGGATATACACAGTAACACATGGATGCACAAGAAGAAAGTGATGGCACAGCCATCACTTTCTTAACAACCCGTCATACAAAGACTTCCTTTTGAGTTCCACCTTTATATTTTAGGTTCGATATATAGTTTTTTGGCTTGTTCCAAAACATGGTGGGATTATAGCAAAAGAAACAGTAATCTATGTTTATTTGACTAAATCGTATAAAGTGTTATTATTTTTTTAGATGTTACACTCAACTTTAGCCTGAGGAGGCTCCTATGAAAAATGTACTTAAATCAATTGAATTTAAATTCGGTTCTGGTTTCGCTCTTATGCTCGTCTTAGCCCTTGTAATAAATCATTTTTTTATCAAGATGGAATCTTTTTCAATAGCTCCGATCTTGATAATCATGTTCCTTATCGGGGCATGGATGCCGAAACAAATGAACTGGACTTATCAGCAAAAGTTACCAAGTTTGGCGGTCCTGGCGAGCCCCGCAGCACTCGCGTCAGCGCTCTTTATGGTTTTTACAAAGAATGTGCCGATAGACAATGACACACCTCTTATAATTATCATTAGCGCTTTAACAATTGCGGT
>CALLVB010000065.1 GCA_938010795.1 Minisyncoccota bacterium | reverse complement strand
TGATATTCATTCACATCTTACAGAGAAGCGTTTTTTCCAGACACGGGATGACATCGCCCGGGAGATGTTAGAAAAAGGAATAGGCACTATCTCAATTGGCGTTGATCAGATGGAGTCTCAAGCTGCTGTTGATTTTGCAGTACAGCATGAGAATATTTTTGCATCTATCGGTCAACACCCAGTTGATAATAGAGAGGAGGACTTTGACCTGACGTTTTACCAAGATTTATACAACTCACATAAAGAAAAGATTGTATGTGTTGGTGAGTGTGGCCTTGATTACTATTGGCCTAAAAAAGAGATGGAGGCAGGCAAGGTTTCAGTTGATGATTTTGAAAAAGAAAGGCAACGACAAAAAGACTTGTTCGAGATTCAGATTGATTTTGCAGCTGCAAACAATTTGCCGTTAATGTTGCATGTGCGTTCATATAAAGATGCAGACGCCCACCTAGACGTCTTTACAATACTAGACAGTAAGCAGGATGAATACAACGGAGCGCTTCGGGCTAATTTCCACTTTTTTACCGAGGGCCCAGAGATTGCAAAACAAATCGTTGATCGTGGATTCACTGTATCATTTCCTGGAGTCATTACATTTGCTGACCTGGACGAAACTTTACAGATGGTACCACTCGAATCGATGTTTACAGAAACAGATGCTCCGTATGCAGCTCCCAAGCCATTTAGAGGACAAGACGCAACACCACTCATGGTCCCAGAAATGGTAAAAAAAATCGCAGAAACAAAGAACCTCCCAGAGGAAGAGGTTCGCGCCCAACTTATTGTAAATGTAGAAAACCTTTTTAATCTCCCGTAGGCTTTTCTGTTGATCCTCGATCCCATATAACATTGAATAAATTTTGATACATTTCAACAACAAATTTATTTTCGATTACGATTGCATTGTATGGTTGAGTCGTTTGAAATATGACCACTCTTCTAGGGGTGCATACAAAGTCAACATTAATAATGGTTTCAGGTGGAAGAAAACGGATCTCTTCAGAGAAATTTTTCTCGAATTTCTTGTGCGTCCTTGCTACCAAAGAATCTTGGAATAACATGCGTACCCGTGCTCCAGTGCGGGCTCTTTTTTCTTTATATTTTTGAAAATAGTCAGAATCTAAACCGTACCATTGCTCTTGGTTAGTGATTACCAAGTAGTCCTCACTTTTCCTCACATCTTCAAGACTTTCAATGTATAGAGGCTTTATTGATTCAATACCTTCATAGTGCCTAATAACACTGTTGCCCCCGAACGATTGAAAGAGAGATAAAAAATCTGGCAAATCTTTTTGTAACTTATCTTTTCTTTGATCCAAAATTAACTGAAGTTTTTCTGGACTTTCAGCTTCATATTGAGTTTTGAAACCGATAATAGATTCTTTCATCAAGCCTTTTCCTTTAAGGGAATCGATCAGGGGGTATATCGTTGTTCTACGGATACCTGATGCTCGTGAGAGTTTTAGTACTGTTGTGGTACCTAAGGAAAGAGCAGAGATGTATAATCTCGATTCGTTTTCGCTCAATCCTAATTCAACGAGTGTTTTTTCTAATTGTTCTATCTTTTTCATATATGTCTTTTATTTTTGACAACTATTATTTGTTTAAAAATAACACTTATTTTATATAAATTCAATATTATGTTGACAAATATGACTTATTTATAAATAAGATATAAAATATTGTCAAGTTAAACAACAAGATATGAACCTAAAACAATCATTTGAAACTACAATAAGCTCACCAGAAGCAAGGAAGTACAAAATACGGGAAACTGCACTACAATTTGTGGGAGGGGCAGAGTACCAACCAAACGCGTTGTTAGGAAAATTATATGGACGATATTTTACTAATACGAATGTTCTAGAGCTTAATCCAAAAGTGGCAGCTCTTAGAGATAAGGACTTTACCGATAAATCATTCACACACATTTCAGAGGCATATGGAATTGATCAGTCGGATCTACATGCTGCTTATAAGGAGTTAGAAAAAATGGCAATTGAGGCAGGTATTGATTTGGAATACCAAGACCTAACAGGGTTTAGCGAAGACGAGTTTTACGGGAATGATGTTGATGAAGAAGAAAAACATGCTGAGACAGCACGTTCGGACGGAAAGAAACTTATTATGGAGCAGAATTTAGAGATGGCTGAAGGAATTGAGGGGAGATTATACGATCTTATGCATGTTGGATTTGGTCACATGGTGCAGTGGTCCTGTGATGATGACAATCTGCTGCTTGATTCGGAGAAAGCATGGGCAATTGGATATAGAAATCATGACGAATCACCGGATGAGGTTCTCGAAGTAGTTAAAATGTATGAATTTGAGGGGGGAATACTTGGAATTCAAAAATTAAAAGAGGCACTAACAAAGACTAACATCGGTGAAGAGGATCAAGAAATGATCGTTCAATATTTCACTGATCTGGCGACAGCAGATAGGGAATTTATTATGAGTCATTATCGAGGCAATCATGATCCACTCTCTTCATTTTGGAATGTAGGGAATTTAATACCAGATACATTTCAATTTCCAGAAACAGCGTTCATCCAGAGAGAGTCGGTTGAGCTAGGAGTTATTCGCGAACTTACAAACAAGTAAGTTCGTGATGATCAAAACAGGAGTAAATAATGGGTGATCAAAATTATAGTGAAGCGTTAGAAAAGATAGGTTTCAGCCTTGATAAGGAGCTTAAGGATCAGGGAATAAGCTTTATTATCTATCAGACCAACCTCAAACAATGGAGGATTGATAGTAAAAAAGATTTCCTTAAGCTCTCAGAGTCTGAGGCCATTACGGCTTACCAGGTTTTACAGATTGTTTATGAACGCGCGTCAGTTTTTAAACGTGATAAAACATACTTGTTTCCATTTTGTTATAGAGGAGGAAGCAATAATAAAAAAATTTATTATATTTTGTATGCTCCCAAGCAAAAAACATTAACAGTGTTTAGTAAAGAAGAGCTAGATAATATATCGTTACCGTGCATCTTATTAGGTGCCTAGCAAGACTTTAGCTATCAAATCAAACCCCGCTTTGTGGGGTTTTTTAATCATCAAAAATTCCAATTAAGTAGGTATTGAGTTTGCGTTGATCAAGGTCATAAAAGTGTTGGTCATTACGGTGAAGATCTTTTGCAAGTTCTTTTCCAACAAATCTCCAATGCCAGGGTTCAAATTGGTAGTATGCATTATTTTCAGGATATGAAAGGGTGAACCCGTACTTGTACGCGTTATCTAGAAGCCACTCGTACGCTTCGGTCGTTTGAAACCGAGAAAGCTCACCTCCAACATCTTTGGTCGTGAAATCAACAGTCGTACCCAATTGGTGTTCGGAGTAGCCTTGGTCAGCAGAAAATGTATTGGCAGCTGTTGCGCCGTACGTCAGTACATAATTCTGCTTAATAGTGGCTTGTATTCCAAACGAACGATATGCAGAGAGAATTTGTAAATCGATATCATCATCTTGTGCCTCTTCTAGGAGTTCATCTAAGAATGGTGCAACTTGTTCTTTAATTTTAAGTTGTTTAGGAGAGAGTACGTGATTATGATCAATAGTTTCTAGATCTTTTGGACTGTAGTGTTCGTTCAAAAAATATACTTTTGAGTATTTTTGTAGCAACTGAGGATCAGTTTCAGAAAGTTTTTTAAATGTTTCTACTGTTTCAAGTGAGTCCTTCACTCGATCTTCAAGCTCATCAAATTTATCAATTTCATCTCCGAGTCGTTCTTGAAGTTCTTGGATCTGGTCCTGAAGCCTTGTTATCTCATTAGATTGAAAAATAGTTTCTTCTAGTAACTCCGTATTTTGTTGCAGGAGAGTATCTCGAGAGGATTCAAGAAGAGTATATTGTTCTTTAAATACTATAAACATCCCAGCAAGAGTTACGAGTAATATAATCGATGTAATAACTAAAAAATAAAGCCAATATTTCATGGCTTCATTTTATCATTTTTATATAGCAGAACAGGTGTTTATTGTTCCCATACAAATCCCCCCTCAGCATTATGAGTTGCCCATGAGAACCACATCTCGTGGTAGCCGGGAAGTACCACCCCATCCT
>CALLVB010000064.1 GCA_938010795.1 Minisyncoccota bacterium | reverse complement strand
CCATCCATCTGGTGCGCAGGAATATCACCGTAACAAATAAATGCATCAGGGTTATTATTGTGGGTTTTCCTGAACATACGTATATCCTCAGAAAATGAACAGTCAGTTCCTGAGATATCTGTGACATTAAACCCTTTATTACTTAAATTGTCTGGATTAAATCCAGCACATGTGCCGTGTAAAAGTACATTCATTATTTTCCCCTTTGAGGTATGTGTGTTACCCCGTGATTGGGACCTGTTCTTAATATACAGCGGCAGTAACACGTGGTCAATTGTGGATAGTTTTTTTGTATAATAATGTTAACTAGACTTGACATGTATGATATACTGTAAGTATTAAAAAGTAAGTGAGAATATATGTTTGTACTATATACCAAGTCAGGATGTCCTTTTTGTAATCGAGTACTTGATTACGTGGAAGAGAATAATATTCAGATTGATGAACGAAATGTTTATGAATCTGAAATCGCAATGAAAGAATTGATGGAAAAGGGAGGAAAGCGACAGATTCCATTTTTACATGACACAGATAAAGATGTGATGATGTATGAGTCAGCCGATATTATAGAATACTTCAAGTCACAGGGAGGAGGAGAAGTAACAGAAGATGACACACCAGGAGTATGTATTCCTAGTTAATATATAACAAACAAATCGACCATACGGTCGATTTGTTTTTATATGCAAAAGCCCGCGGTGAGGCGGGCTTTATTAGGCTATGTTACTGGATTCATCTGCTCAATTGTTTGAGGAATCGTTTCCCAGTCGGGAACGAAATGTACAAGTTCATGCTCAATCTGTCCTGTATTCCAGGGACACTCAGGCACAATGACAGAAATACCACCATCGGCAACTAACTGTGCGTTACCGGGAGAATCTTCAATCAATGCGACCGCACCAATTTCACGACAAACTTCTAGTTTTGTTTTCTTCCGGTCTGGAAATACTGTACCAAAACCATTGGTAAAGTGTGCGTGAGAAAAATATTTATTTACGCCATTCTCTTTCATAAAGGCTAAGGTAATATCTCGGAAAGATTCACATCGACTCGTAACAATTTGTAGATCAAACTGATCAGATAAACGAGCGAGACCTTCGCGTGCACCTGTTCGCAAGGTCATATCATCATGATGATTTGTGCAGAACCTGCGAACACGTTTTACAACTTCATTTGGCGTAATTCCATATAATTTTGCCATATCGAACGTCACGGCATCTTGAAACGTAATCTGGGGATCTCCGTAATTATCATTATGGTGATTGATGTATGCTCGATTAAAGTTGACAACCACATCGTCAAAATCAACAGCAATAGTTGGTATGTCAGTAGTTGGGGTCATATCCATATCCTTTCATAGATTCGTACCTATCTTAGATTATATACAAGATAAATTAGAACACAAATAATACATGAGGTAAACCAATAAAAACCAACTTATGTTTGTTATATAATGTTTGCATGATACGGCCATCTATTTTTCCAAGCAACATTACTTGTGCATACTCGACTAATGAGTATGGAGAAGTGGCACCCTTTCGAGAAAAGGGTGATGGATTGCAAGATCAACTTAGTGCAATAACTATTAGAAACAGGGCTAGTTTTTTACATGATGTTGACCTAAAAAATACTCAACTCGTGGAGTTACAACAATTACATACAGACAAGGTGGTTCAGGTAACAACTGAACATGCAGGAAAAGGGTATGTGGCTATTGCAGATGCGATGGTTACAGATCAAAAACATGTGGTGTTAAGTGTATGTACATCAGACTGCTTACCGGTATGTATGTATGATCCAATTCAAGGAGTAATTGCTGTGGTGCATGCGGGATGGCGCGGGGTTCACGGTAGAATTATTCTTAAAACAATTGTAAAGATGACCCAGACCTATGGATCACAACCTAAGGATATCCTGGCTTGGATTGGCCCAGCAATATCGGGAGAATCATATGGATTCAAAAAAGAACTTTTTGATACACAAGACGCTAACCGATATTTCAAACAGCTCGGGGGTATCACAGAAACAAAGGATATGTTCTATACTGACCTCAAAAAAGTCGCACAAGAACAACTGTTGAGAGCTGGTGTGACCAGTTCGCATATTGAGATTTCTGATATATGCACATACGAGAATGAGTCATTCTTTTCGTATAGGTCGGGGGACCGAACAAATAATATGGGCATAATGGTAATGAACTAATATGAATACAAGAGAGTTTTTAAAACAAGGAATTATCCTTATCAATAAGCAAACTGGCCGAACATCACATGATGAAGTCGCAATTATTAAACATGCACTTCGTCATGCAGGAGTACAAGTAAAAGTTGGACACTCCGGCACACTTGATCCAAAAGTAACAGGATTGCTTGTGGTGGGTATAGGAGCAGGCACAAGACTCTTAGAATATATGCTGCACTCAGAGAAAAGATATATTGGGGAGTTGGTCTTTCATGAAGATGTACCACGTAAACAGCTTGATGAAGTCATAGAAATATTTACTGGCAAAATAGATCAGCTTCCACCTAGGAAGTCTTCTGTGAAGCGACAAGTGCGTACGAGGGAGGTATACGGGATGAAGGTGTTGTCATTTGACGAGAAAAGGCGGACGGCTCTGCTAGAGTGTGCTGTTGAGCGAGGTACATACATAAGAAAACTGTTTCATGATATGGGTGAGCACTTAGGAGTGAGAGCACATATGGGTGAGCTTCATCGTACGCATGTAGGACCATTCTCTGAAGATGACGGAATGATCACCAGTGATGAATTTAAAAAAATGGTGTCCTATAGTATGTCTTGGAACCCGTTGGTGAAGAGAAAAGCAGTCAAAAAAATAAAGAGGGTACTTTTACCTATTGGATCTGCTGTTCCTATGTTTGGAAAGGTAATTCTCCAGCCTGGGGTTGAGAAATATATTGCCTCTGGATCAAATGTATTTAGACCGGGGGTGTTTTCGGTCCCAGAAGATATGAAGAGAGGAGATATAGTTGGTGTATACACACAAAACGGAGAGCTGGTGGTGATGGGTTATGCAGCTGTATCAACAAAAGAACATAGTACACAAGAGAAGGGAGTAACCATTGAAACACACAAGGTTCTGATATAATTCACCTATGAAAAAAATACTACTTTCAACTCTCTTCGCACTTGTTTTGGTACCAGCCGGTTTTGTTGGAGCACACAACTCAAACAAAGTATCAACTCATTCAGATGCGGGCCTTGCTAGTTATGTTAACTGTAAGACGTTTGAAGAGTGTCCAGGGTTTAGAGAAGCGCTCATAGAAGCATTACAGGTGTTATTACAAGAGCTCCTTGCTGCAAAACTTGCTGAAGCAGGGAATACAGCAGTGGTTGATTATTCTGATTTTCAGGATGCAACATACCAAGTGCTTTCTGACGGGAGACTTGCTGGAGCAAGTGTTGGTGCTGTTCCGGATGTAAGTCAAGAAATTTGGAATGACTTCACTGATATTGCACCAGAAGAGTATATTAAAGAATACGTCTCATATTTACGGGTATATTATGATGAAGATGATTTTTCAGCGGCGTATGTTGAGACTGATAGTAATGACTTTGATAAATGGGGGCTTGGAGTTAATCTTTCTGACTCTAATAGTTCTTCGCTTCGGCAACGTAGAAATTTGATCGAGACACTTATTCATGAATTTGCTCACATTCTGACTTTAAATGTGGATGAGGTAGACACATCAGTTTCAGAAAGGCGGTGTAGCTCATACTACACAGATGAAGGTTGTACATACGAGAACTCTTACATGAACGCTTTTGTACAAGACTTCTGGGACAACGATGATTTTGATAATTCAGAAGAGATAGAAAACGAACGAGATGACGACCAGAAAGATGATATTGCTGATGAGTATTTCGAAGATAACGAAGGTGATTATGTGACACCATATGCCACGTGGCATCCAGCTGAAGATATTGCAGAATCATTTGCATACTTTGTGCTACAAGATAAGCCACAGAGTGACGCAGAAGAGGCTGACCGAAAACTACAGTTCTTTTATGAATATCCAGAACTGGTTGTAATGAGATCTAATATCCGCGCAAACTATCAATCATTATTTAATTTTTAATTACCTATGAAAACACTACTGGTAACAGCACATCCAGCATCATATGGGTTCACACACACAATCGCTGAAACATACAAAGAGACTCGAGAGAAGCGAGGTGGTGAAGCACGGATCATTAATTTATTTGAGAAAGAAAATCATCAAGATTTTTTATGTTTTGAAAATATCAAAACTGACTGTGGTCCTACAGAGGTAAAGACACGCATGCAAGAGGCTATTACGTGGGCTGATGAATTAGTGTTTGTAGCTCCTGTGTGGCAGATGGGCGTGCCTGCAGTAATGAAGAACTACTTTGATGTTAATTTTACATCTGGGTTTGCGTTTAAATATACATCAGACGGACTGGTGAAAATGCTTGAGGATAAAAGGGTTCGTTTTTTTCTCACCGCAGATGGTCCTGCGTGGTTATATTGGATCTATTGTCCAATCCTAAAGTATCTTACTTTGGGTGGGTTCTTGCATTCATATAGTGGAATGAAAATTTCATCTATCACTGTGTTTACACGGATGTTTAAAAAGAGGAATGATGAGGCACGAGAAAAGCTATTAAATAAGGTCCGAACTCTCGCCTGGAAAAAATA
>CALLVB010000063.1 GCA_938010795.1 Minisyncoccota bacterium | reverse complement strand
ATCCAGCAGCGATTCTCGACCCAGCAGTGATTCATGCTCCTGCTCCAGCAGCCGTTCCTGTTCCTGATCCGGATCCAGCAGCGATTCTCGACCCAGCAGTGATTCTTGCTCCTGCTCCTGCTCCAGCAGCAGTTCCCGGTTCTGTCCCTGATCCGGATCCAGCAGTGATTCATGCTCCTGCTCCTGCTCCAGCAGCAGTTCCCATTCCTGTTCCTGATCCGGATCCAGCAGCGATTCATGCTCCTGCTCCTGCTCCAGCAGCAGTTCCCGGTTCTGTCCCTGATCCGGATCCAGCAGCGATTCTCGAACCAGGGGTGATTCCAGCTCCTGGTGCATTGCAAACTTTGGTGTAAATGAATTGAAATCCACGGATGAAAATAATAATCGACTTGCAGCAAACAAACCAAATTTGTTCACTGGAAATAAGGATGTAGATCTACAATCGGAATAAAGCTGTAAATAAAGAATAAGTAGTAACATTTGTTATTGATTACATGTGGGTCCGTTCACAGTCAATATAAATAAATTAGCTTTCTTCATTTCATGTACGGGTAATGAAATGAGCATTCGTGGACGTGGACTTCGTTCTCTTTTATTTGTAATCATTAGCGGGGAGTAGCTTTTTCTAGCGGCATAACACATGTGTAATGAGACCGCGCATGAACTTTTCGCAATTTAAAATCAAAATTACACTCAACATGAGCTATAGAGACTTCAAGCTCGCCCTGCTTATGTCTGGCGTGTGAGAGAGTTGTGAAGATCTCGCGTAAAAGGCAAGTCTATGGCTCATGCATATTAGAACACGGACTGGCAGGTGACCTCCACAGTCACATCTGCTTCGGCTGAAACATTGGCAAAATAAAAAAAAGGTGTACTTTTTTGGCTGATTACTTTTACCTTGCACCAAAGGTTTTTGTGAGAAAAAATGCGAAAGGGATCAAGAGGGTTTTGGCTATATTAAACTTCTCCAGTATCTCCGCCCCGCCCGGTTAAAACCCCGCCTCCTCCTTCGCCGATAAATGCGGAATTGTAACTGTGTGCTCCGCCCACAGATGGCGATACACCCTAGCTCTGCCCAATACGAGCAATTCTACAGTACCGTAGTGAATTGAGACAGCTTACGTGTGGTCTGCCGTAAAATAAGGGCACACATGGACAAAAGGAATGAAAACACGATTGTTTGTACATTTACTTCACGCTTTTTGGAATTTAGAGAGAGTTGCATATTTATTTACTTTTTGATCCAATATAGATCTAAATTATTTTACTTCATTTGTTCATTCTTCAATCCATGTTATAAAAAGGGCATTCGTTATTTCGTGGACTTCCATTTCTTCTTTTCATTTTTTTTTTTACCTATGTATTTATTTTATTATTATTATTATTTATTTTTTTTTTTTTTTTGTAAAAACTGGCGGTGAGTAACTCTTCCTGGCGGCATGACACATGTGTAATGAGACCGCGCATGAGCTTCTCGTAATTTAAAATCCGCTGTACGAAATTTACACTCAACAGTAAACATGAGCTATAGAGACTTCAAGCTCGCCCTGCTTATGTCAGACGAGTACTCACACCATTGCGTGAATATAATGATCGCGAAGGGCGCTGACATCAACGCTGTGGACCCTACCAGAGGCCACGAAACGCCTCTAATGAAGGCTGTTCAGCGCAATAAGGAGTTATGTGTCAAAGTCTTTTTGCAGTCAGGAGTTAATGTGCACCAAATAGACATTTACGGGAAAGATGCACTTATGCATGCAGCTCATGGTGGCCATTTCAACTGCATGAAGGAGCTGATCCAAACCGGGGCACATGTGAACGCCTTGAGTTGTGCCGGCCTAAATGCCCTGGGTTACTTTCGGTTGCACCACTGCTGGGATATAGGGAAAAAAATGGACGGAACATGGGTACACACCTTCGAGTCATCCACACATGTAGGCGATGAGCCCCCTTTCTCGCAAGACCAAGAAGCTGCATTGAGACTTCTTCTTCAAAAAGGGTCGAAAATCAACGGAAGTAGGACCTTCCTCTGTGGACACCACCAGACACTCCTGCCAACAAAGTTTTATGCTGTGCTTCGTGCTGCTGGAGAAGATATGAAGATGTTTTCTATTGCGTGCGACCAGGAAGAAGAGAACAACAACATTTTGGACCCGAAAAAACTGAAAGAATTGTGCCGTGCTACTATCCGGCAGTGCATGCTGAAAGTGGATAGACACACTGACCTTTTTCGAAGAATACCGAAAATGGGTCTTCCGACCACGTTAGCAAAGTATCTCCTGTACAACGAGGAGCTCGGTTTGGACCAAACGGAGAAGGCTGTAGCTGTCAAACGCAAGTTCGAAACGATTTGAGAAACTTCTCTATTGCAGACATATTCCTTTACTCGGCACGCTTGCGAAAAGTAACAATAAATTGCTTATTTTCCTCGGCTCTTCTTATTCTTTATTTTCGTGTATTTATTACATCTACATATTGCCACCACCAAGCTTTTTGAGACCAAGTTCTCTTGGAGTATTTGGTGGTTTCCAGGGATACCATTTTTACTGTTGTTCTTCCGGAGACCTAGCTGTCGGATTCATAACGATTGCGGCGGGCCAGATTCATGTCACCGACGTTTATGGTGATGCGCCTATGGGCGCAGAGCTCTGTGTCACGAAACCAAACGGCACAAGCTAAAGCGGCTTTCCTGTTGGACAGGCCCCACCGCGTCGATGCCGAGAGTCCCAGGAAGTTAATTTGCCTCATGGAACTTGATCCGCCCGCTTCGCTAGAACAAGAATTGTAAAAAAAGAAAAAAAGAGTCAAATGTGCACCAAAACTTCGGGGCACCACTCCCGAAGAAAGCATGGTATTTGCTTTTTTAAACATGGCGTATTTGACGACCATTGCCTCTGCCATCGCATTGTAGCGTATGGGGGCTTTTTCAGGATTCGAACCCAGAAGGCGATGTTTGCACGCCAGACGCGCTCCCGATAGCGCCATATGGCCGTTAGGCCACCAGATGCAGTCTGGTAATTCACCAGAACATTACGGATGTTTCGCCGCAAGGGGGCGGCGAAATGGAGGTGATATATTGGTAAGAAAGATAGAAACCAACGACATGGGAATAGGGGCGGAGTGTCCACAGCAATGTGGGAGCTAAGAGCGCCGTACAGAAGTAAATGTCAGTGGCAGTGTCTACATTGTCTGAACTTGAGTACATTTTTCAGTGCGCTATATATTACCGGTACAAGGCATTCATAGAAAAGAAAGAGAAGTGCTTTCAAGGGAGTGGATGGATGCAGTTTCTTTCGCTCGATATTTTAATTCCGCCAACTTCAATTGTCTGAGGGAACCAAAGTCACACAACTGATGCAAGCTGTTTTACAGCGCAGATGACAGGTTTGAACATTGCTGAAGATTTCAACGAAGTTGCGAAAAGAGGGAGGGACACTTCGTTCAGTTCAAATGAATCAACACCTCCGCTTTGAAATTCAAGTAAAAGAAGTCGCATTTTGTCTCTTCAATATGGACAATGCCATTTTTTTTTGCTAGAAAATCGGAGACCTGTCGACACGAGCTTCTCTTCAACTTATAATATACACACCGTTCGTCAAAAAATATGTCACCAAATAGTTTCATGTCTTTAAGGGCAACAATAGTGTGAGCTTTTTCGACCTTTCAAATTTGAGAAAACCTTGTTTCTTTCGAACGGGAAAAATATTACGGTACTTTTCAAGAACATATATTTGTACAAAAGTGCGAGCATTTGCTTTTTACAGACTTCTAATGCCCGCTCTTTTGTCCGAAAAAGTGTTCTCAATCAGCCATAGATATCCAAGTGATACAAAGTCACACATGGGTAACAAATATGATGCAAACATTATGCGAAGGGGAGACATGAGATGTACGATGAGTCGTCAAAATCAGCTCATAGGAGTTTTTTTCCAGATCGTCACTCTTTTAGCATTCAGCAGGCTACTTTTTGTACATCAGTGCAAGAAAAAAGTCTTTTACGGAATTGTGCCGGTGAAGTTTACTAATTCACGATGAACCTCATCGGAACGATCTCGTTTAAGTTTTTTTCACAAATCAAATGTACACTACTTCATTCAATGGATTTGCTTCAAAAAGTACTTCATTCAATGGATTTGCTTCAAAACTGAAAGAAATTTGCTACAGTGTATCTGATTACATGTTTTACTCGGGACTGACTCTTAATAAACGCATTTTTGACCGCCGGAACGATCTCTCGATTAAAAATATATTTCAGCATTTCAGGGAAGCAAAACCCTTGCGCAAAAGAAGAACATTTTCCAAAGAAACTTTTTCTTTTTATCTTCAGATGAAACTCTTCTCGATCGAAGGTTTACCAAGCAGCGGGCGATCGATCATCTCTGATCAAGAAACTGGAGGATCATTTTCAGAACGGTGACACCATCCACTTCAATCACGAACCAACCAGCGAATATGAACATCTATTCGGGAACGTCGAATTGAATCCGCAGGACACTTTCCACACCTATCCATCAGACGCTGCATTCATGTATCATGTATACATGTTGTATCAAAGTAGGCTTGAAACTATCCAAAAAGAGCACCGACCAATCGTCGTGCAAGATGCCGGACTTGTCTCCTTTAACTCCATTTAAACTTTATGTGAGCCTTTTCTCTCATCAACAGAGGGAGGGGGGGACCTAAAAATGCGTCAGCTGCCGGACTGACGACGATGGTAGAAGTTAAAAAAGACACGCTACTTTCTAGCTGACAGAGTCGGAAAGCGTTTGATATTTTCCTAAACTTTCAAAAGCTGGTTGAAAGAGGTGTTAAAAGGGTCGGTGGAATAACAATTATCGGTCACTATCGGCACTTTACCATTTCCTTCCATTATTCTTACTCCGTGCAGGGTTGTGAAGGAATTTCTTTGTTTGCAATGCTTGATATACCGGTAAATAATGCAAAAATATGAAAAGCAGCAGGTAGCTACCGTAGTGAGTTTTATTGGGCGTCAGAGCATTCAAAATTATTACACAATAAAGAAAGAAAAAATTGTACTCGCACTCCCAAGAGTATACCATAGCGACATCATTTAAAAAGAGCCGGCCATGGCGTAGCAATATCCCAAGGTAGAGGTGTAGCGATGAAAGGGTCGATGGAATAAAACTTATCGACTTACGAGCATCCACGTCTC
>CALLVB010000062.1 GCA_938010795.1 Minisyncoccota bacterium | reverse complement strand
ATTTACTCAGGGGGGGGGCTGGACCATAGGGGGACCGGGGCCTGGCGGGCTCGAAGCTCTAAAACCCCATAAAAATCAAAGAAGTTCCCTCAAATTTTCCAAAACTTTATTACCGCATGTACAACCTCCTGTCAATTATCCAGGGCCAAAGCTTCCTTTCCTTTTCTTTTCGTTTTTTACAACCATGACGGAGGGCAGATAGTCACGTGACCTCCGAATGTCGCCAGCTTCATGGTTCTGTTTCTTTTTACATTACCGTGCAAACACGGCAACATTTGCCCATTTTGTGAAGTATTCAGTCGCCAGCATTTTGTAGCTTTTACTTATCGAGCAAGTCAAAGTTTTGAGAGAGCCTTAGTTTTTATTCATAACTGTGTTGTATGTTGGCCGCAGCCTCATACAACATTGTCGGTGTTTTATTTGGCCGACTCTTTTTCAGCAGTCGCCACCAATAATACTGCAATAACTTTTCTGGAGTTTGTAAATATCAAATAAGTCTGAGAAGCTAGCAGGGACGCCGATGCTGTAAATTGTCTGTAATAAAACGAAGGTTTCCCATTCTCTTTCTTCGCTAGTGATAGATCCATCCCATGGGCTTGCTCCGTCTGGATTGTTCCATCGGGTTGACCTGCCCGCTGACGCTTGCAAAACATCGTCGTTTGCCTTGTAACTCTTTTCGTGTTAATCTCCCGCCTCGTCCTGCAACATTATCAATACTGTGATGGTAGGTTTACAGGCAACGGTGTATGTTATTTCAATTCTTTACCTTATTGGGTGACCAAATTCTTACAACTCCTTAATATCTTACTTTCTCTTAATGCAAAGCCCGTCCCACTCTGTCCAAAGAGTCGACCGGGGCATTCGCTGCGACCACAGCACTATCAGCAGCTAATAGGCTCGCTACTTTTGTCATACCTAGCTGTAAAGTACCGTATAGTTAGTATGCCTGAGTTACCTCAATGTCTCCAGGAGCTCGCTTTTTGACAGTTGAATGGAAAGTGATGAGTGTATGGGGAGAGATGTTTTTCTCACCGTCGACTGGTACCTACAATATGCAGATACTGAGCAGGCTCCTTGATGCAATGGGTCAGGAAAGTAAAACACTTCAACGTACACCGATGGTGCGAAGGATATGTCACATGTGGTCTTACCTTATTGCGCCTATAAACTTGTTCCTGAACACAGCTTGTGGGCACGACGTCCATACAGACCTAAACATTAGCTTTCAGTTAACTTCATCTTATTGTAGGTTATTCCATTCACTGCCTATTGCCAGTGTCGGAATGAATGGTATGAGGTTTGAGTTATTGCAGAAGTTTGATTTTCTTTTGATACAAAGTCCATCTGAATCGTCGGTAACAGTTGGCTGAGGTATTTTCTGCCACCACGGCGCTATAGAACACACAGCATGCTAACTTGTGTTATCAGATCTCACGTGGAGCATTGCTGACTTACCTCAATCTCTTCAGGTTTGACTGGCTTCATGGCAGTGGAGTGCATTGCGATGACCGTCTTGACAGAGAGGTTTCTTGCAGTATCCACCATACCGAGCGCCGTCTGAAATACGCAGCTACTGATTAGGCTCATTGATGCAGTGAATCGGGGAAGTAGCACTTCTATTGACAATTGTGTACTGGTACAGGTATCCTGCGAACGATATACCGTACATGGGTCCTCTCACCTCGTTATAACTCCTGGCTATTTCCGCATCAGCTATCCTGACGGCGAAGCCCCTACGCACAAGTTCTTCACTCACGGATGACAACTCTGTTAAGAGTACCGTATCACCAAAGGGACTTAAAAGTGTCAATTTATGTTGTGTTAAAAAAACAGGACAAAGCTGAATAGGTTATCCTGATATGTATACCATTTATTATTAATATTTGTTTCTTGACCAACCTGCACTTGACCCACAGCACGGTGTACTCAAGTCAATGAAGGCAAGGGGGCAGTTTGCAACGACTGTGACCACCGCAGCAGCGTTGGCCGAGTGTTGTAGTAAATCGCACATCGCCTGAGTGGCATCTTGGGACCACACACTTCCTCCCTCCGCGGGGCTAACCTGCAGAAAAAATCAGCAAGACTAATGCAAATTTAATGCCAAATTATAATGGCTGAAGCATGCAACTTTAGTCTATCCAAAGCCCCGGAATACATTTGAAACTGTTGTGGAAGCTGTTTTGTTTCGTTTTCGGTCGGAGTTCCCCGCAATATCCCTGTCGTCGACCCCGGTCTCTGGCTCACCTCTCCCCATCGGAATCACTTCAGCTGCTGTGACTTAATGAAGGAATTCCATGGCACAACAAGCCCAAGAATACGCACCTGTGACAATGCACATGGGAAGGCCCGAGGGGCTACCCTACAGAGGGTACCGGGCAATGGCATTATCTCATTCTCATTGACCCACTCCTGATTACCATAGTCAATATAATGCACACAAACACGCCTGGTTCTTTCACCTGCACTACCGGCAGCTGCAATATTATACGGTGCAGGGACTGCTTTATTCTTGGAAGTCTATTATCAAATTGTGAACTTTTCAGACAGTTTTTTAACGAAGTTCTCTTGCTCACCTAGCCCTACAATGCTCTTTACTCTGGCCCGATAATACTGCTCATCTTCATTGCAGGTCGTACACACCAGCATTCCCACTTTAACCGGAATACTCAGTGGAATCCCGAGGCCCGACGGGCCAGCATAGTACTCCCTGTGAAAGAAATGAAGAATGAATAATGGCCGATGATCAGTAATTTTTCATGCAGATATATCCCCGCTGACTCAATAGTCGTTTCTATTCTGTGCACATTGAAGTGTGCATCTTACATCAGCTGTTTTGACACTTCGTCAGTTTTGTCATCCACAATTTGGACCCAGAAGTTGGTGGGGCTGGTGACTGCGATCACCACTACATCCAGCACGTCGCCAGTCTTTAATTTCAAATATGGTATCTTTGGTCCCCACCCGTAATCACCTGGAAGGTAGAAAAAAAAACATCACAATAAAATGTTAGGTTACTGAAACGCTTTCATATTCTACTAAAAAACACACATCTGGTGCTGTCCGTGTAAATACCGGGACTGGGAATGCTGTGACCAGTGGGACCCTTTCTTTTCTTCTTTCCCCTATAGACTTTTTTCTTTCCACCTAGCTTGGACGGAATGATATTTCCAGATCTTCTTTCGTCCAGAGGTTTATCGCCTTTGCTCTCCTCAGACCTCGTTGAGCCGTTAACCTCTGACGTGGATGAAGCAAAGGATGGGATGCTTGGAAGGGCGGCTTTACCTTTCACTTGAGTTTTGAATGATGGTTGACCTGACAAGTTTCTGCAGGAGCCTGTCTGGGGCTGATCCCTTTTCTGAATACATGAAAGAGAAGCACGAAACAACGTGGCCTCGCTCGCCGTGAGGGAAAAATCTGTTTTTTCGGCAGTTTCTTGCTGTTCACATGAGTTTCTTGCTGAGATTGTTGGCAAAGAGTGCATGGAAGAGGAGGAAGCGGACGTGGGCATTGCATTGGAAGTACCAAACAAGTGGTGCCCCTGCATTGCCGAGGTGTCAGGTTGAGGGACAGCTCCAAGGCGTGGGGGCTGCATCACTTCTTGTTGCAGTTGGTGTGTGGTTTGTGCATGCCAAAGAGGAGGTCCGATTCCGAAGGTCCGCAACATGGGCTGGAGCAGCTGCTGCTCAGGAACAGTAACAGACAAGGGCCCGGTATGGGTGAATATAGGCGTGCTGTGTCCGGCACGGTAGCCCCACACAGAAAGGCCAAAATTGGGAGGCGGAATTGATCTGTTAATAGAGGGGTACAGCTGTGGGTGACAGGACCAGGTGGTATCGTACACCGCATGCAGCGGTGGCGGTGGTAGCTGCAGTGCGCAGTCACCGACTCGTGATAGGAACGAAACCGGTTGGAAAGTCAGGTGAGGATCCTGGTCAGGGGCACAGCTATCAACAGGTACTTTGTTTGTTTCCCCTGAGTCGTTGAATATTTCTTCATCTGTGACAGATGGCAGGCACTTGGCGGTCGCGGAAGTCGACTTCCTGGCCAGCGCGGATGATGACACAGAGACGTCAACTCCGTCGAAGTGAAGCTTTAGTGGGGGAATGTCTGGAAAAGAGGAAAATATACTGTAACAGAGACACAGACCTCCAGTAACGTGATAGATTTCTATGACTAGCTCTATAGAATACAATACTTTGTGTTTTTCGGAAGTCTGTGAATACTCCCAGCGGGTGTATGTGTGTGTGTGCGCGTGTTTTTGTGTACGTGTGTGTGTGTTTGTGCGTGTGTCTGTGTGCGTGCGTGCGTGTGTTTGTGCGTGTGTCAACAGATTCACTGTCTTACAATGATAGCAATGAGTCTTGAGTGGTATTTCTTATCTTACAGCTGTTGTTTCATGTTGCAGTGTCTTTGCTGCTGCATGGTGGAGGTTCGGGAAGTACCGTAGGGGTACACTAGGGTATACACTATATATATATACTATACAGTTTATAGTACTGGACCGGTATAGTGTACAGGCTATAGGGAGTTCAACGACATGCTTATTCAACGTCATTGAGGGAGTTAGAAACGGATTTAGCTTACCTACATAGGTTGGTGATAGGGTGGGACAGTCACTAACCTACTTTTGACCGTGCAATGGCATCAATGCAGCCAAAGGATTTATCGGTCAACTTTTCAAAGTTTTCATTGATTGACGTCTTTCCGGGTCCTGATGTCACACTGGAGTTATTCAGCTCTTCCTCCTCTCCCGTTTGTTCCTGCGTGGGTGCCTCCTCAGCTTGTTCCTGGGTTTGTTTTGACACCACCGGTACATCCTTTTCCTCTACAACCAACGCATCTTTCTTTCCTTCGCTTTGTGGTTCACGCTCTATTGGATCAGTCCTGTTTTCACCACAATCCTCTTCCCCAGACTCTGTACCTTGGGGAAAGCAAAAATTGAAATTGAAAGATCCATACCAGAAATAGATTTATGTCCATGTTCAATTCACATTCGTTCTACTAATGTAACCGTCTAAATCGTTTCCTGCGTCGCGAAGTATGTCAAACACTCGCTGAAGGCCCACGACACACATAGGAAAAGCTTCTTCAACCTTTCTACCATCTCTTTCGGCTAGAAGGGCTTCTGCCTGTTCTTCTGCCTAAATGTCAAAAATAAAATAAAACATATAGGCTACCGTAAACCGCAAAGTCAAAAAACTGTTTGGTCTGCGGTTTGCCTTGACCAACGGTAGCAACCGTAAAGCTAACCTGCAAAATTGTTTCCCAAACAGCTTGCTTTGCCTCCTGCACTTCCTTCAACTGGCATCTCACCAGACCTTTCAAAATCTGCACTTCGCTTTTTGGTTTGTACTTCTTCGACATGGTTTGATACTGGACTTTGATCTGCAAGATTTCAGACCCAAATATAAAATAAGGAATATTACAAGAATTATAATTGTCTTGATTCAATGATGGATGGATGGGTCTTTATCTATTTTCGATCATGTGCAATGTGTGCTTCACCCGAGCTCATTTCGCTCTTTGCCAAGTCTTTGGAGCTCAGTTTCTACTTTCTACCCAGGCGTTCAAATACCTTCGGCTTTTTGGGAAGCATGGGAGTTTTTGGAGAGCGGCTGCAGCAGGTCGATACAATCTACGGTAGAACACTTCAGAGAAGCAGTGGGTGGTTGTCTCTCTCGAGAAGTCGAAAAAAAAACCGGCCCATTTTATACGAAGATCCTATTTGATGCCTCAAAAATCAATGTACCGGTAGATCTATGATTGGTTTTCTCGGCAATCGAGGGCGTTGGAAAAGTACTTCCTCCACCAAACGTCCTCACTAAACTACGGTACCGGTCTAGCACGATATCATTCCCAGTCTGAGAATGTTCGCATACGTTTTTACTTTTTAGCTATGAAAACATTCATCTGAGCCAGAATATAGATAGTAAATCACATAAAATGACAAAAATCAAGCTTAAAAGAAAATATAGACCAGGTATGTCAGTTTCAATAAGGCCAGATACATGGACGTTTCAATGGAATCACAGTTACACAACAGCATCAGTTACATCTGTGTAAGCATCGTATATCGTGGATTCGTGGTATTCACATGTGTTCCTTATCTATACCGGTAATCAAACTAATCATGCGTGTGTGCATGTCATGCGGCTCATGCCCACCAACACACGGGAAGCTAGCTGATGCTGTTAACTTAACCAAAGAGCGTTCAATTAATTACGCTCTTTGTCAATCTTTGACTTAACTACAGTGTAAGTGTTAACACTGAACAAGCAATGTTTTCTCAGTTATA
>CALLVB010000061.1 GCA_938010795.1 Minisyncoccota bacterium | reverse complement strand
CATTAGTAATCTCCACTTCAAAAAAGGTGCATGTCGTACTATATTATTTCATATAATTTTAATATGTCAAATTATGATATGTAGGACTTACAAACGCTTTGCTTTGTCGAGAAGAAGAGAGACTTGTCCGTCACGACGGTTGAGTTTTCCTACAATCTGTAGAATACCGTCCCCATGTAGTAGTTCTTTATATTCTTTATACGCATCAGGGAAGACCACGAGTTCCATACTGTCATGTGTATCTGAAAAACTTACAAACGCCATCGTATCACCTTTCTTGGTCTGAATTTCTTTAACGGTGTCTACGATGCCAATAACTTTTCGTACCCCAGAAGCAGCATTCTTTGTCGTTTTTACATCCATACCCATAGAAATAATTTTGGCTTGGTCTTTTTTACCAATCGGGTGTCCTGATACATAGAGCCCCAAGAGTTGTTTTTCCCAGAATAGTTTATCTTTTTTAGAAAGAGGGAGAGAGTTTATCACTTCAAACTCCATACCTGTTGTTTTAACCCGAATAGTTTTTCCTTCAACAGGAAGAAGATTCAAGTGTGATTGAGCTTGGTCACCATCCATCATTGAGAAGAGAGAGTCCTGGTCTTTGTTTTGTTCACGTTGAGACTTGGCAAATCCGAGTAAGTCATCAAGGTTCCCAATTACATCACTACGGTCAGCCAAAGAATCAAGCCCACCAGCAAGCGCAAGTGCTTCGAGAGATTTTTTATTTAAATCACGACCGTTTACACGCAGTAAGAAATCTTCGAGAGATTTATAAATTCCGTTTGCTTTTCGTTCGTTAACGATAGTATGAGCAAGTGAGTCCCCAAAGTTCTTGATTGTTCTGAGTCCAAACCTGATGGTGTCATCTTTTCTATTTTGCGCGGCGGTAACACCAAAGTCTTCAAATGATTCATTTACGTCTGGCGCGAGGACAGGAATTCCCATTACACGACATTCCTCAACCGCTTTTGCAATTCTCTCATTATCTCCAGAGTCAGCAGAAAGAAGAGCAGCCATGTATTCAGAGGGGTAGTTAGCCTTAAGGTACGCCGTTTGATAGGCAACACGTCCATAAGAGGCAGCATGTGCTTTGTTAAACCCATATGCAGCGAACGTTTCGATATTCTCCCAGAGTGCATCAATCGTTTTTTCTTTCATCTTGCTCTCTACACATCCTTTATAGAATTTTTCTTTTTGTTCTTCCATCAGTTCTGGAATCTTTTTACCCATCGCTTTACGGAATTTGTCAGCCTCGAGCCATGTGTATCCAGCAAGCTCAATGGCAATCATCATCACGTCATCTTGGTAGGTAATCACTCCAAAAGACTGATCTAGAATGTCTTTAAGTTTTGGATGCAAGTAGGTAACTTTATGTGCATTATATTTTCGTTCAATATATGCAGGAATGAATTCCATAGGACCGGGACGGTACAGTGCCACCATCGCGTTAATGTCATGAATAGTTGTAGGCTTGAGCTCTTTAATCCACTTGGTCATTCCTTCTGAAGCCATTTGGAACACACCATATGTATTACCTTCAGAAAGCATATTAAAGGTATCTTCGTTATCAAGAGGAATAGTTTGCAAGTCAAACTCAATGCCGCGTGTCTTCCGCAGACGCTTCATCGTCTCGTGAATAATAGTTAAGTTTTTAAGGCCTAAGAAGTCATATTTTAAAAGTCCTGCGTCCTCAACCGCATGCATATTAAATTGAGTAATTAGTTTTCCTCCTTTAGGGTCAATTTGAACCGAAGTGTATTTGGTAATTTCATCAGGTGCAATTACCACTCCCGCGGCATGAACAGAGATATGACGAGCACACCCTTCAATTTTTTGTGCCATGTCTACAATATCTTTTACCTCAGGATCAGATCCATAGAGCGCTTTCAAGTCGGGTGTTTCTTTGAGCGCACGACCAATGGTCATAGGGAACCCCTGTTTTCCCATTGGAATAAGTTTTGAGATTTGATCTCCTTTTTGATAGGGATATCCCATCGCTCGAGCTGCATCCCGGCAAGCTCCACGAGCAGCCATAGTACCGAAGGTTCCAATCTGTGCCACTTTATCCGCACCATATTTTTGCCGTGTGTATTCAATCAGTTCGTCACGTTTGTCATCGGCGATGTCCATATCAACATCAGGAGGTGAGGGGCGTTCAGGATTTAAAAAACGCTCAAAAGGGAGCTTGTATTCAATCGGATCGATGTTGGTGATACCAATAAGATATGAGGTAAGACAACCCGCTGCAGACCCCCTGGTATTTGTTTCGATATCTCGTTCTTTAGCTGCTCGAAATAGATCTGCTACCACCAAGAAATACGTTGAATATCCTTTGTTTTCAATAACGGTAAGTTCGTATTTGAGACGTTCCATATATTCCTCAGTTTGCTCGAGATCTCTCGACTCAAATCCAGCAAGTGCCTTTTTAAGAAGTTGTGATTCTGCTGTTTCACCTTCGTCTAATACAAAAGAGGGGAACGTCCATGTTCCTAGTTGAATCTCTACATTACATTTATCTGCAATCTCTTGAGTGTTACTGATTGCTTGAGGAATATCTTTAAAGTTCTTTTTAATATCTGCTGGTTTTTGAAAAGAGAAGTCTTCATCTTCGTTGTGGAACCCACCACCAGAACGTACGTTTCCAACATCAACGAGTACTTCACGCGCAGCTTTATCAGGTTGATCTAGATAATATGTGTCACCAGTCGCAACTAATTTGGCGTCATGTTCGTTTGCAAACGCTACGATCTTATCACGTAGTTCAGACTGGCCTTCGATCCCAGGTTGATGGAGTACTTCGAGGTAGAGGTCGTCACCAAAGAGGTTTTTATAAAAATTATATGCTTCATCAGCTCGTTCCTTGTTATTTAGTTTAAGATGCCCAGAGGTTTCACCTGAAAATTGAGGAATGATACATACAAGGTCTTCTTTGTATTCTGCGAGCAGCTCTCTGTCGATTCTGGCTTTGTAATAGAACCCTTCAGTATAAGCTCGAGATACAAGTCTCATAAGATTTTGATATCCGTGAGTATTTTTCGCTAACAGAACAAGCCGGTATCTACGATTATCAATTCCAGATACCTTGTCGTTTCGTGTTCTAGTAGCTACATAAAAATCAACTCCAATAATGGGTTTAATACCTTCTTTATTACACGTTTTATAAAATTCAACTGCGCCGTATAAGTTTGCATCGTCAGTAAGAGCAAGGGCTTTTTGTCCGTTTTTCTTTGCTCGCTTCACTAAATCAGGAATTTTAGGAAGTGCATTAAGGAGGGAATAGTGAGAGTGTACGTGTAGATGCGTAAATGACATTTTTAGATTATATCAAATTAACAATATAGGGAATGTACATTTGACTTACAGATGTATCATGAGTATTGTAATTTATAGTCGCTTTAATTTTGTCGAGCGTGTAAAAAAGACAAAAATTCTTAATTGAGGGGAATAGATATGATCAAGACGTTACTTGGTATAGGACTTTTTATGTTACTGCTTCTGATTGTAAATAAGTTTTCCAAACCAAAAGCCCGGAGATTAGATTCCAATAAGGAGCAAGACCTGAGCGGTATCAAATAGTATGTTAAACAAAAAGTGAGAGGTGCCGACTTGAGGCGCCTTTTTATTATGTAGAAAAAACACGGACTATTTGATATGCTAGAGGCAGGAGGAAAACACATGAAATTTTCTATAACAGTAGTAATGATGGCTTGCCTCGTTGTCACGTGGGGAGTTATGGGAATCTTTAAAAGACACTGGGCGTGGCAATGTGGTGTTGCCGGTACAGATCTGCCTGATAGCCTTCTTGGATTTGAGAAGGCATACAAACAAGGCTTAGATATGAGAAGTGATGCACCTGTATATACTGAGGCATATCTGAGCTACGAAGAAGCACGACAATACGGTCTCATATGGACTTTGTGATCTTTCAAGTGAAGCGCGCTATGGCGCGCTTTTCTCATACAGGTAATTTGTTGGAAAAGACGACTCTTCCTGCTATTATTGTATACATTATGGAATCTCCATCTTCATTGATTAAATTAAAAAATAAACTATTTAGACTTGTCTCAAACGACATAGGAATTGATCTTGGAACAGCAAATACGCTTGTCTATTTAGCAGGGAAAGGAGTAGTAATTGATGAACCATCAGTAGTGGCTTTAAATAAAAAAACAAACCGTGTTGTTGCGGTAGGATCATCAGCAAAGGAAATGCTCGGTAGAACACCCGCACATATTACAGCAGAGAGACCAATCATTGATGGGGTTATTTCAAACTTTGAAGTAGCTGGAGAAATGATCGCGTATCTTATTAATAAAGCAGAAAAAGAATATGGGAAACTGATGGGTCCACGGGTGATTGTTGGAGTACCATCAGGAATTACCAACGTAGAAACTAGAGCCGTTCGGGATGCTGCAACAGACGCTGGAGCACGAGAGGTATATATTATTGAAGAGCCAATGGCAGCAGCAATTGGAGATAGGCTACCCGTGAAAGCAGCGAAGGGGACTATTATTATTGATATAGGAGGGGGAACAACAGATATTGCTGTTATTTCACTGGGAGGAATTGTAAATTCGAAGAATATTAAAATTGCTGGTGATAAATTTAACCAAGATATCATTACGTACATGCGAGATACGTACAAAGTACTTATTGGAGAGAAAACCGCTGAAGACCTTAAGATGGCTGTTGGTCGAGTAATCGAAAAACAAGAGGTTAAAAAAGGTAAGATGCGAGGACGGGATTTGATCTCAGGGCTACCAAAAGAAATGATGGTAACTGACAAAGATATCAGAAAGGCAATGGAGGCTTCTGTTGAGACACTCCTCGACTCTATCAAAGGAGTTATTGAGACTACACCACCAGAGATCCTTTCTGACACTATCGGTTCAGGTATTTATCTCTCAGGAGGAGGAGCACTTATTGATGGTATTGATAAATATATTTCACAAGCAATTAAAGTACCAGTACACATTGTGGCTGATCCTCTGACAGCTGTAGCGAGAGGTACCGGGGTAATTCTTGAAAACCTCGATGAGTACGAAGAAACATTAGTATCATACGACAATGAGTTACCGATTATCCAGTAAGAAAAGACAACAGAGAAAAAACTTTTGGCTCAAAACAATTGGGGCTCTTTTTCTATTTGGGATAGCGCTTGGAATATTTATGCTGCTGGGAGGAACAGTTGCTTCGGTGGGTTCAGGCGTAGTGGCAACAACTAATGGTGCACGAGATTTTGTGTCTGTGGCAACCGTAGATAAACAAGACCTGATTGAGACAAACAAAGCGTTACAACAAGAACTCGATCAGGTTCGAGTAGATGGTGTTGCATTCGCTGCGCTTAAAGATCGTAATCAAGACCTCACACGGCTCCTTGGTAGAGCAGAAGACCTGCAGAAAATCGCTGCTGGTGTTATTAAGAAGCCTCCATTTAGTCCATATGATATTTATACTACTGATGCAGGTTCTGATGATGGGGTCTCTTTGGGAGATCTCACACTCTTTTCTGACTTTATTGCTCTTGGGCAGGTTGTTCGAGTAAATAACACAGGAGCAAAGACGTTGCTATTTTCTGCTCCACAAAACAATACGTTTATGAATCTTAACGAAACACTCTTTGAAATAGTAGGACAAGGAGGAGGGACTATGAGAGTAGACGTGCCTCGAGACTTCGAAGTATCAGAAGGTGATGCACTCACACTTCCTGGATATGAGGTATACGTAACAGGAATTATCTCTGAGGTTTCTTTTAATCCTCAAGATAGTTTCAAAAAAGTTTTTGCAAAAGTACCCGTAAACATTGAGTCTGTTGACGTGATCGTAACCACCCCATACCGGGCATACACTAATGATGAAATTACCGAAGTATCTGATACTGAATAAAGAAGTTGGAGAGACACCACTAGAGGTGCTTGATAATTTCAAAGCAGAGAATCATGCCTATGCAGCAGTGCCTCTGTCATATGCTGGTCGTTTGGATCCATTGGCTTCTGGGAAACTTTTGGTTCTTGTGGGGGAGGAATGTAAAAAGCAAGGTAATTACACTGCACTAGACAAAGAGTATGAATTTGAAGTGCTTGTGGGAATGAGTACGGACACGGGTGATGTACTTGGTATGGCTACATTGGGTGACAAACAACCCACCTCGGCTCCAACAGGTGAGGCACTCAAACCTATTGTTCAAAATTTATCAGGGAAACGAACAATTCCATATCCACCATTCTCATCCAAGACAGTGAACGGAACACCACTTTTTAAATATGCTCTTGAGGGACGACTCGATGAGATAGAATTGCCAACTAAAGATGTTGAGATTTTTGAAATTACGCACATAGAAACGAGAACTGTTTTGTCGGTTGACCTGTTCAGCATCATGAGAGATAAGATTGAGTCCATTAAACCAGTCACAGAACACACAAAGGCATTAGGAAATGATTTCCGGCGTCCAGAAATTAGAAAAAGATACTCAGAATTAGAAACACAGACGGGGGAGAAAGATTTTTATATTCTTAGATTTAGATGTATTTGTACATCTGGGACGTATATGAGAACACTTGCACAAGATATAGCACAGGGATTAGGCTACGAGGGACTTGCATTCTCAATCCATAGAACCAAAATGGGTAGATTTAAAAAAATCGGACCAATGAAGTTTTGGACAAAATTATTTTAATACTGGTAATTATTGATACAATAGTTAGTAAGAATGAAAAAACATAAACCTGACTATCAGAGTACACTCACTAAAGCATTACGTTCAGATGGAATGATTGTGGGTATTGATGAGGTGGGTAGAGGCCCCGTTGCGGGTCCTGTTGCCGTGTGTGCTGTGTGGTATAAGGCCAAAGACCACCAAAACATCACAGCATATTTTGACGGCATGAATGATTCTAAAAAGGTTCATGTTAATAAGAGAAGACTATTTGCAAAAACTGCACAAGAACTCCAAGACAAAGGGCTTATCAATTACACGATTCAATATGGGTCTGCTGGGAAAATTGATAAAGAGGGGATTAGTTTTTGTCTTAGGGAGGGAATAGAACGCTCTCTTAAAATTGCTCAAAAGGATGGGCTGACACCGACAGATTACATCTTTTTAGATGGGTCACTTAAGGCACCAGCAACATACTACAAACAAAAAACGATTATTGGAGGTGATGGTAAGGTATTTGCTATTTCACTCGCTTCTGTAATCGCCAAAGTTGCACGAGATGAAATCATGGAAGAGTATGGCATTAATGATCCAAAATATGGATTTGAACAACATAAAGGATATGGAACAGCAGGGCACATCAAGGCGATTAAAGAACATGGCACCTCCGATCTTCACCGAAAAACCTGGCTCACTAAGTACTTATAATTTTAGACAATATATTGACAATATGTCAAATAAAAAGTATAATGCATTAGAAGTTCGTTGACACATTTAGTTAGATTCGAACCAAAAAATTTTCACATATATGATTCACATCGTGTGAGTTGGTATGCAAGCGAGGGAGAAACCGCTATGAAATTTAATCTTTTAAAGACTGTTGCCATCACAGTAATGACTGCTTTAATTGCAACTTCTGCTTCGGCAAATGATTTTGTAAATGTTGGTGTTGAGCTTCTCAGTAATGAGAATGGTCAACAAACAACTACAGCTGACGTTGCTTGGCGGAAGGGAAAACTTTCGGGCTACTCGTTTTTCGATGATACCTCAAACGGATTTTCATTGAATAACAATGCCGTTAATCTAGACCTTGCTAATATCGACCAAATTGGTACCGTCTTCGCGGCAACTGAATTTGGAACCGGAACCCCTGGTAGTCAGTTCAAAGCTGGTCTCGGTGTTGCTACGGGAAAAGTGCCGGGCACAAAGTTTGTGACTGCGACATATTTTCCATACGCTTCCGGTGCAGACGTCGATCAGATCCGTGTTGTTTGGGCAACTAAGGACCTTGAGGTTGGGAAGTTAAATTTCTTCTCTACAGGTTTTTACCGTCTTAAGTCAGATGCGCCTGATATCTATCAGCCACGCCTGCAGATGAGCCACGATGATATACCTGGTGTTTCTGTTGGTGTTGAGTTTGAGGGATTTGGCAAAGATGCACCAGCGGCCGCAATGGTTCGTTTGGAGCCATTCAAGCTGTTTAAATAACTAAATGTGAAAAGGCCCTACTCTTGTAGCGGCCTTTTTATTTACCTGGAAAATGTTTTTGTGCAAAACTAGAATAATTAAACAAGATGCAATACAAGGAAGTAAACGAAAAACACCCGAAGGTGTATGTCTATACAGCGAGGGTGTTTTTCTTGTAACTGACGCGGTAGTGCGCTTGTTTTATTTTTCTAGGCCTCCATCCATTTCGTCTTGCCAAGTTTTCAATTCATCCCACTTACCTTCAGCTGCCATTGCTGCTTGTTTAGGCCATGTACCTGAATCGTGTGATCCTCGTACGTCTGTGATAATTTCTTGAATTTTGTCAGAGTCTGTTTTTGCTAGTTCTGCAAATGTTGCTACTCCTGCATTTGTTAGTGTTTCTGCAATTTTTGGTC
>CALLVB010000060.1 GCA_938010795.1 Minisyncoccota bacterium | reverse complement strand
CCATGTACCTGAATCGTGTGATCCTCGTACGTCTGTGATAATTTCTTGAATTTTGTCAGAGTCTGTTTTTGCTAGTTCTGCAAATGTTGCTACTCCTGCATTTGTTAGTGTTTCTGCAATTTTTGGTCCGATTCCTTCGATTTTTGTTAGGTCATCAGTCTCTGCAGAAGCTTCTTTATCAGTGTTCTCTACCTCTTCTTGAGGCTTCTCATCTCCCATATCTACACCTTTGTTTACATCAACTTCAGTTTCGATATCAGCAACCTCTTCTGAAACATATAAATCAGTAAGTGCATCATCTTCGACAGTCTTTACCACAATAACCCGTAGCACCTCCATAATGTCTTTGATAGCTTTTTCAAGTTTTGCTGGTGTTTCTGGACCGGCCGTAAACTTTGTCCAACCAAAGTGTGCCTGATCGAATTTAGTGTTTTTACTTTTAATTTTCTTAACCATTTCGTATGCAAGATCAATGAAGTGAACGTCACCTTTAGTGGTCACAACTCCTCCTTGATCAGCAATTGTTTTTGAAAGAAGCTCCACTGTATCAGCGACCTCTTTATCTGTAAGCGTTGGTACCAATAGGAATCCAAGCTCGTATACTGTTTGTGATGTAGTCATAATGTGAGACAGGATATCACACAGAAAATTATTTTGCAATAAACGTTCTAAACTGGCAATTTCTATAAAATATGGTCAAACTACTGCTTAATGGTATTTCGTTGATTTCTCATAATGATCTCTCTAAGAGCAAGTTTATTGTTGAAGATAACGAGCGTTTGTTTGTTCTGTAAGAATCCATATCCAAAGATAATTTCTCCTCTCTCATCCAATACAGCCCGCACATCAATATTTTCAAGGACTACGTCTTGAAAACTACTCGTTACATTACGTAAGTCCTGGTTAAAGAGCGGCTCGAGATCCCTCATTAAATCTTTTTCCCACTCGAGCATACCAGCATATGCAGTTGAGTACGAAGATGTAGTAAAAATCACAAATGGAGAAACATCAACAGAAGAGTATGTTCCATACATAAATAATGGATCTAATGCTCGTGTAAGTGAGCCTGGAGCTTTCGCTTCTATAGTACGCAGCAACGAGGTTGAGCTAATGAGTTCTTTTGGTTGGTTCACTCCATCTTGTACCAAATAAACATGTTTAATGTCTCCTACAGGGATTGCAGTCTCATCAATATCTTTCGCAACTGCTCTGTCAATCTTCGAACGTGTAGGCACTGGTATATACAATTCTTTACTAAAATCAATTTGTACCAACGGCTGTGGAGCAACCAAAAATCTATTTTTAATTAATCTGTCTTCTTGTTGTTGAGAGACCAAAATAAAAGACAGTGCAACAATTCCAATACCTGCAATTACAAATATCAATGCTAACAGTGAGATAGCAATATTCTTAGTATTTTTTACTGAATGTCGTTTCTGTTCTCGCTCTTTTTCCCTCTCTTGAACGATCATTTTAGTGAGTGTTCCTCCGCCCTTCTTGAGCTCGTCAGCCGCATAATCTCTATATGTCCGAATACCTACTTTTTGCGCTGCTTTTTGTTTCCTACGTTCTGCAATTTGTGCAGCAGCTTTATCACGAGCAGACATCTCTTGTACTTTTTCTTCTTTTTTCTGCTCTAAAGCAGCACCGAGATTCTCTGGATCTGTACTCTTTGCTAATTTTTGTAAGTCTTCTGGGTTCATACTATTTTTCTACCTTCTTTGTTGTTTTTTTAACTACTCGTTTTGCCGGTTGTTTCTTTGCAGTAGGAGCCTTCTTAGTTGTTGCTTTTTTTGCCGGTTGTTTCTTGTCTTCTTTTCGATCTTTAGTAACTGGCGGTAATAATTCCGCTGTCGAAGCTTTAGTGCTTGTATCTGTTTTTACAGGAGCTTTAGGTGCTGTAGATCTTCCTTGGGTTGGTTTCCTTGATGAGTTATTTTGTCGCTTCCTCTTGTTATGAGATCTAGCAATTCGTGAACCCATTAAATATCTATTGGTATCATCACACATATCTGTAAAGTCATCTACCACCTCCATAAGTTTTGATGATGAAGATCTTCCAAACGAAATTACCTCTACCTGACATCCTGCATGTTGTTGTACATACTTGACCATAGGGATAAAGTCTCCATCTCCTGAGGCTATCACAATAGCGTCTAGACTCGTTGAGAGTTTTACCGCATCCATGGCAATTCCCACATCCCAGTCAGCTTTCTTTGCTCCTCCGTGAAAAATTTGTAAATCTTTTGTCTTTGTCTCAATTCCTGCATTCTCAAGAGCCTCAAAAAAACTACTTTCATCTCCAGTGTCTGAGGTGATAACATATGCGATTGCTCTAATAAGTTGTCTTCCTGCCACTGCTTCCTCAAGAACTTCTGTGAAGTTTACTCTTTTACCATATAAATTTTGGGCTGAATGATAGAGATTTTGTGCGTCGATGAGCACCCCAACCCGTTGATTTGAGTGTTTAATTATTGTCATGGATAAATTATAACAAATAAAATAGATGCTGATGCATCTATTTTATTTACGCTTTAAGTCCCACTTTTTCTGACAATGCAGTCCAAGCTTCTGGATTTTTTCGCTTAAGATATTTAATATGCTTTCGACGATCAGCAACCATTTGTAATAGTCCCCTTCGTGAGTGCTTATCTTTTTTGTTCACGTCTAGGTGAGCTTGGAGATTCGCGATCTTCTCAGAAAGGATAGCAATTTGTTCTTCAGTCCCTCCTGCAGTATCTACTCCTGCCACTTCGAGTGCCTTTTTTACTAGATCTTGTTTTGACATGGCTGGTATAGTACCAGTTTTATAAATGTATGTAAATAGTCATATATATAAAAATTTTGCATGTTTTAAGCCGCCTAATACTAGGCAGCTTAATTTGTTACTATTGCTCATACTAGAGGAGTTCAGCCTCCTGTGCTGCTATCGTCCGGATTGATGCACCGGCCTTAAGAACCCTATCCTTAACGTCTGAAATCTTGTTTAGAGTCGTGGACACACTAATGCGAATTGGAATAGCGGTAGTTGCAGACGATATCGACTGATCAACAAACGTACAATTGATCGGCACTTCTCCTGCGATATCTCTACAGGCATTTTTTACTGCGTTAGAAATTCTTATTTTTGTCCCGTTACTTGGGACTACTAATCCGTGTATGGTAACTGTAATGCTCATTTCACTCTCCGTGTGCTTTTGTGACTTATTCAAGTATACATTAATACTATGCATTATGTCAAATATTATGTCAATAAACGCGTACTTGTTCTTGTTATACTTACTAGAACATGTCGCACAATATACAACAACATATGCGAGAATTCCTCGAGTACTTAGAAATTGAAAAGGGGCGATCTCTCAAGACCATTGAAAACTATGAGAGATATCTCAACAGATACTTCTCTTTTGCAGATCTACAAGATCCTAAAAATATCACTCGCGAATCAGTACGTAGTTATCGTCTATGGCTCAACCGTCAACCGGTTGGAAAAGCCGGTGAAACGATGTCAAAAAATACACAAAACTATCATCTTATTGCATTGCGTTCATTCCTTAAACATTTAGCAAAAAATGATGTGACAACCCTTGCACCAGAAAAGATTGAGCTCGCAAAAGTATCCGAAAGAGAACTTGATCTTATCTCTAGAAGTGAATTCGAACGACTCATGAACTCTCCTGCAGGAGATACTCTGGAAGATCTGCGAGACCGAGCGATTCTGGAGATGCTGTATTCAACAGGACTTCGTATTTCTGAACTATGTTCTCTTAATGATGACTTGGATCTTTCTGCTGATGAATTTTCAATCAGAGGTAAAGGAGGGAAAGTCAGGATTGTCTTTTTATCAGACGCAGCGAAAGCGTCAGTCAAAAGATATCTCAATATGCGACATACACAAACGAATAGAGTACTCTCTGAAGCTCTCTTTACTGCCCCCTCCGGTGAACGCATCTATCCGCGCGCTATTCAGCGACTCATCAGGAAGCATGCAGTACAGGCAGGCATCACCAAGCATGTGACCCCTCATACGATACGTCATTATTTTGCGACAGACCTGTTACAAAACGGTGCTGATATTCGCTCGGTACAAATGCTCTTAGGGCACGCGTCTATTAATACCACCCAGATTTATACCAACCTATCTGATAAACACCTCAGAGAAGTCCATAAAAAATTCCATGGAAAATAAAAGAGTGGGCCACCGACCCGCTCTTTTATTTCAAAAAAATTATCGAGGCTCAACCATTGTCCCAACAGAATAATCACCAACCTTCTCGAGCTCTTTCATTGAAATAATATGGATGGGCAGATGATTGTCTCTTGCAACCGAAATTGCAGATCCATCTACGACCTTAAGATTTTGTTCCAAAACATCAGATCCATTAATTCGTGTGATCTTTTCTGCGTCATCATTAGTTCGAGGATCTTTCGTATACACTCCATCTACACCATTTTTTGCCATTACGAGAAGAGAACAATTCATCTCAAGCGCCCTCTGAGCAGAGGCAGAGTCTGTAGTGAAAAACGGGTTACCAAGTCCTCCTGCAAAAATAACCACACGCCCCTTTTCCATAT
This sequence comes from Minisyncoccota bacterium, assembly GCA_938010795.1. Classification (GTDB taxonomy): domain Bacteria; phylum Patescibacteriota; class Minisyncoccia; order Phycocordibacterales; genus JAHDEI01. The sequence continues at coordinate 1,730 of CALLVB010000060.1, read as the reverse complement.
GTCTGATTGCTCGGCCAGGAACATATGGTTCACATACCTGATTCATTGAAATAGCAGAGAGCACTCTCGCATCCACGCCTTGTCCATGGAAATAATCTCGAACCACCAGGGCATTCTGCACCGTAGCAATCATCCCGATATAATCAGCTGTTGGACGTTTAATATCAAGATTGCCTGAAAGCTCAGCCCCTCTAAATAAGTTACCTCCACCAACTACTAGACAGATCTGCTTACCCTCTTCAAGCAACACTTTAATTTTTGAAGCAATATCAGCTAATACTGTTTCTGAGTACTTATTATTACCGTCTGAAAGAGCTTCCCCAGATAATTTAATAAGCATTCGATCTTGGTGTGGTTGTGGTGTCATAATATTTTTATTATATGTAAAAACTGGAGTTCTCTCCAGTTTTATACTGTTATTTTTTAGATTTCTTCGCAGGAACTTTTGCAATTACTTTATCAACGATTCCATATGTTTTCGCCTCTTGCGCAGTCATCCAATAATTACGATCCATATCTTGTTCGATTTTTTCTCGTTTTTGTCCAGTAGTATCTACTAACATTGTCGTTAACTGTTCTTTAATGCGAACAATATGTTTTGCTGAGATCTCAATATCTGAAGCCTGACCACTGATTCCTCCTAGAGGCTGATGAATCATTACTTCTGCGCTTGGTAGAGCGTATCGCTTACCTTTTGCCCCAGAAGCTAAGAGCATAGCCCCCATAGACGCTGCCATACCCATGCAAACCACTGCGACATCTGGCTTAATGTAATTCATGGTATCAATAATTGCCAAACCATCAAATACACTTCCTCCTGGTGAGTTTACATACATAGTGATGTCTTTATCTGCATCTTCTGATTCCAAAAAGAGTAGTTGAGCAATTACTGAGTTTGCCATCTGATCATTAACTTCACTTCCTAAAAAAATTACTCGATCTTTCAAAAGTCGTGAGTAAATATCGAAGGCTCTCTCTCCTGCATGTGTCTTTTCAATTACTGTTGGTATTAACATAGGTTCAATATTATCTGTTTGTTTATGTATGAATTATAACAAATCTAGATGATCTAAATAATTTGATAGTAAAAAACCAGACCGCGTACGCGGTCTGGTTTTTTATTGTTAGATTGCAATTGTATTGATTAATTACAGATCTTACTTATTTTGTTGCATAGCTCGTAGTTCTGCTAGTACTCGATCATTCTCATTTCGTGCGAATAGAATTCGTGAAACAAGGAATGCGATTGCTAGTACGATTGCTAGTAGTGCCAACCATCCAAATAGAGTAGCTGGTAGGAATCCTGTTCCTAAGACTGAAGCTGCTTGTGATCCTTCTGAATCAACTGGTGCAACAACTTCGTCTTGTTCTACTTCAATTTCAACTGTGTTTGAGTTTACTGAGATATCATCGTTAAAGATTGTTGCGAATGAATCAATGATTGATCCGTATCGTGCGTCATCTCGAACTCGCATTTCAGTAGTAAATTCTCGAGTTTCTCCTGGTTGTAGTCTAGCTACTCGCCATCGCACTTCTTTGTCAGAGTCGTCATCTAGTGATCGTTGTCCGTCAAGTTCTAGTGCGAATGGGATAAAGTCTACTACCGTTAGGTCTTCAAGAACTTCTGTCGTGTTGTTTCGTACAACAACTTTGTAGAATACTGCTTCATCTCGATCTGCTTCTGTTTCATCTGAGAACCGTGGGTCATCAAATGAAGAAACAAATTTTGT
>CALLVB010000059.1 GCA_938010795.1 Minisyncoccota bacterium | reverse complement strand
TCCAGTTACTGTTCGTGAGAATGAATCATTTTCATCTTGATCTCCTGTAACGTTAATTACTCGATCGTTAGTGTTTCGACATTCTGGAGTAGTGTCTGAAGATGATAGTACAAAGTATACATCTACATTATTTCCATCTCGAACTGATCCTCGTAATACTGCTGAATCTTCATCAATGTTTGTTGGGGTGTCAGTCTCAACCTCAGCTTCTTCGTCGCTGTTGTTATTGTCTTCTTCCTCTGTAACAAAGTCTTCAACATCTCCTGAAACAGTCTCTCCGTCTTGTCCAACTCCACATGCTCGATATGCGTATCGTGTGTTTTCGTCAAGTCCAGTTGCTGTTCGTGAGAAGTCATCTCCTCTATCTTGATCAGAAGTAACATCAATTACTCGATCGTTAGTGTTTCGACATTCTGGAGTTGAATCAACAGAGTATCGTGATAGTACAAAGTACACATCTACATTATCTCCATCTTCAACTGATCCTCGTAGTACTGCTGAATCATCATCTACATTAGTTTCTCGAACTGTTTCAACTTCAGCCTCGTCATCATTTGATGAAGTAGGTGTATCGTCTTCTGTTCGGAACTCTTCTAGACCACCGATGTATGTGTCTCCGTCAGCTTCAAGAACTGCTCGGTAGTAATATGTTCGGTCGTCATCAAGTCCAGTAATTCGAGCGTCGAAGTTTCCGTCTGATGATCGTGATTGATCAGGAGTAGTATTGTTAAGGTTTGATGATGATGTTCCGTAAATAAAGTATACGTCTCCATTATCAGCATCGTTTAAGTCTACTGATCCTCGTAGTGTAGCTGAATCTTCATCTACATTAGTTTCTGACCGTGTTGTAACTGTTGGGTCTTCTGCAACTGGGTCTGGTGTATTGTTTGCGAATGCTTTGAATTCAACGATCACATTTCCAGTATAGTCAGTAGAACCATCTACTGTTCCAATATTTAGTCCTGATGATAGAACATCATTAGCTTGATTATTAGAAAGTGATTCTTCACAGCTTACGCTTTGACATGGATGAATTTGCCATGTTGTGTTGTACCATTCTAGTCGAACGTCGTCCCGGAAGTTAACATTTACAGAACCGTTCACGTTAGTAAGTGTTGTTGATGTAATTGAACCTGATACAGATTCAGTATCACCATCATTAAATGTCTTTCCTGAAAGATTTTCAATAAAGAATCTAACATTTTCTGCAACTTCACCTTCATTTACATAATAGTGTAGTTGGAACGCTACCTTATCTCCTGCATCAACTGAAGATGAAGATCCCCAGTCTGAGTTTGATAGGTTAGCTGTTGTCGTTTTTAATGTTGCAATATTTCCGTTGTTCACTGTTCCAGCGAAGGCAACAGATGAGAACGCCAGTGACGTTGCTGCAACTGAAACGATAAGTGCTTTAATAAAGTTTTTCATAAAATTTGTTTTTTAATTTAAGTAAAATTAAATTTAGTAATCAATACAATTAACAATAATTGTAAGAACATTATACATGAGATTATATATTTGTCAATACCTGATTGGTTTTGTCAAATATAATTTTTTGTAGAAGTTCAAACAAAAATCTAGAGTATTCTAAACAATATTTGACATAAAGTCAAGGAGTATTTCTAATAATTCTTATGAACAGACTATCCACATACTTATCCCCTTTTTTTGATAAAGAAAAAGGCCCTGCGCATGTGCAAGGCCTTGATCATTCATAAGTTAAGACTTAATCGCTATTGCCACTGTTCTGGCCGTCACTTTCGTCACGACTGTCTTCATTGGCATCAGATTGTTCGTCTTCATTGTCGTCAGTATCACTACCGCTAGTTCCACCGTCACTTTCGTCACGGCCATCACCAGGCATATGACCTGTATCAGTATCGTTACCGCTAGTTCCACCGTCACTTTCGTCACGGCCATCACCAGGCATAGTAACATCACCAGTGGTGACCTCAACGTTGGTATCAACAAAGTTATCGACAACGACATCACCAGCATTAACCACGGTGCGGTTAACATTTGGACGACGAGCTTTCTGTCCTTTCACATAATACTCACCGGCAATTACAGCGGGAAGTGCACGTTCTGGGATATCAAGCAGGTCACCAATAATTTTCGTATTGTTGATGCTGTTTTGACGAGCAGTCCGCTCAAGCACATCTGTGCCCGGGCGTTGGAACGTGGCGCCGAGTAAGGCTTGGCGATCACTTGGCACATTATTGTACGTGTTGTACGTATTGTGCGCAGGTGCTGCAACAACTTGATAACCCATCTGCGGCTGACGAGCAGGCGCTTGATAGGTATAGCGAGTTGCGACAATGGCTGAACCATTTTGCCCGAAACAAGCAGTCCCAGCAGGCTGGGGCGGCGCGTTACGATTCGGATCGATACAACGTTGACCATTATTCAAACGAGAAATACAACCCGGTGTAAGATAATACACGGATTCACCTCCTTGAATGCCCTGAACGTACACTTTGGTGCCACTGGCGCCATTATGATTCCAATAAGATGGTTGGACGTCAAAGCTGGTCTGTGAAGTATCAATACCGAGATTCACCATCTGGCGATTTACGGCATTGACTGCGTCTTGTGAACCAACAACAACAACACTTGCCGCACAAGGCGACGCTGTTGTACAAGGTTTTGAGACTGATGGTCCGCCCGCCATATACTGCGCTGAGGCAATTGATGGAAGAGCGAAGGCAGCAGTTAAACCAATAGCTGCTGTAGTTAAGTTGCGTAAAGACATAATGTCCTCCTGTGTTTCGCATATTTATTGTTGTAGCCCATGCGGGCAAATGCCGTTAGGGACTACTCTAATCGACACTGGTGAACACCTCAATGTGCACTAGTGTCGATTAGAGAAATATTTTACTTATGAATGTAAAAGATCAAATCTGAATTTCTTGTTCAGTGTATGAGGTCCTAATGTAACATTAGAATCTCATTAATGAACACGAATATATCGTGTGTTCAACAAAAAGGTTGATTGAGAGGAAAGACGAATCTTTCCTCTCTCTCAATATTGGATATTACTGCTTTGGACCAGGAGTGCTGACTGAAACGCCCGCGACTGATCTGTTCAATAATACTGCTGCCTTGTTAAGTGCATCACGAAGAGCTGATTGCTCTTGATTACACAAACGTCTTGCTGCCTTACTTTCCCCTTCTGCAACTTGCGCAGCAGTGAGAGAAGAAACGCGTAAGCCAGAAGCGCGAATGCTTGCATCAAATGCAACTTCCGCTGCATCCTTAATATCAGTCCGTGTTTCACAGCTTTCGCCTGCGATATCCGTAGCAACTGAACCTTGAGCAAGTGAACCGGCCGATTGACCTACATCAAATGCTGTTGTCTGATCGGCTTTTGCGGCATAATGTTTACTTTTTGCAGCAATTTTTTCCGGACTTGTGGTTGCACAAGCGCTCAGTGAAATTACGGCAAGAATGAGTAGTGGTTTTGCAATAGACATAATGTCCTCCTATTTGTTGCAATATGTGTCACACAAGACACGTTTATCGTCCCGTGTGAAGTAGTGGATCCGATATTACAACACCCAAAAAATGTTAGGTGCTCAAATATCGGATCAACTCACATATATGTATCAAAGAACTTCTAGGGATATAATATACTATTATTGACCTTTTGTCAAGTATATATCACTATAAAGGCTTCCGTCCTTCCTCTGCGATAAATTTCAGTGCGTCAGTGAAGTTAGATTTTAATCCATTTGGTGTAAAGAATCCTTTTCTTGCAACCGCGATTGCTTCTCCTTCGGTCACATTAACAACGTTCTCTGCAGGGAAGCCAATCTTAAAGAATTTACCAGAAGGTGATTTAATCTCATAACCTCTGTCTGTGCCAAACATTACTGGCTTAATCTCACCAAATGTATCTTTTGGGAAATACTCCGAAAGCGCCTCTTCCGGGATATTCATTATATTTTCATTAAAGTTTGAAAAGAAATATTCCGTTCTTTCTGGTAGCTTAAATTTTTGCCATGCTTCCGTAATGCTTTCACTCACCCTATCTATTGGGGAACTAACCTCAGCCACATTTGAGGATTGAATTTCCGACGGTTGCGGCTCGACATATTCACTTGAATTTTGAACTGTTTGGTTTACTGACTGATCAAGGTTAGATATTCTAGACGGATCAACATCAGGAATAGATGAAGAAGGTGTGACCTCTTGATTTGAAGGAGTTACCTGAGCCTCAAAAGCTCCAGATACATTAGTAATCCTTGAAGGATCTACGTCGGGGATACTAGAACCTGTTGTGTTAGGGAGATCACCATATGTTGGCACTGAAGCCACAAATGGTTCATATCTTCCCGTGTCTAAGTTAAAAGTAACTGTTGAAGGGTCAACTCCTGCTGGTACTGGAGGAAGGTTATTTAGATCATATCCATTAGTCTCTGATACGTTACCAGGACCTGTGTAGTTCTTAAATGCTTCTTTTCCTTGTTCACCTACAACTTTGTTTGTAATCACATCGTTTTCTCCAGGACCATCATTAAGTAGTATTTGTGGCTCACCCTCAGCTGGGTCAAACACCAAATTACCCTCAGCATCAATACCTATCGTATCTTTGACATGAAGTACAAAACTTTCTTTACCTGATACATTTATGCCATCTGGATTATAAAATCCTAGATCAATTGCAGCCACATCTGCACTTTCATACGCAAGTAATTTTTGGACTGCCTCTGGCATGTCTGCCTGATCAACTCCTGCGTACTGTGTTTCAAGCTGTGTTCGTAGTTCAAACAACGCTTTGATTCCCCCATCTCCTTTTCCAATAGTATAGGTATTTGGTTTTACAGGTATTTTCTCTGCTGTTGTTGGTGCTTCTTGAATATCATCACCAATCATAATATCTAACGGTGACTTGTAGCCCTCCATTCCATCCATAACTGGAACTGGTTGCTCCGAAGAAAGAATACCTCCTGTTGATTCAACACGAGCATCTGGAACAACTCCCAATTCTTGATTCCCAGAGAAAATATTATCTAGAGTTGAATTACTTCCGTATGCAGCTGTAAATGCGGCCCCTATACCAAGCCACCCTTTAATTGCGCCTGCTCGTCTTTCAATTTTAGTAAGGTCTGCTAATTCTTTACGTTCAATTTGAGCCATCTTTGCTGAGTCGTTAACGAGGTCAAGACTCTTTTTATCCTCAGCTGAAAGATTTACTACTCCAGACTTTATATTTTCTTCAACAAGGCCAACACCTTTCCGTGTAAGGCCTCCGGCAACAATTCCTCTCAACATTCTAGCTCCTGCAATACCCACTACCCCAGCTGAAAAACCTCCTGCCGCAGCGGCACCTATACCAGAAGCAACTGTTAGTCCGACTCCGATTTTTGCCCACCTTGGCACTTTTGATTGCCAAACAATAAACTTTTCGAAGTTACTATTTCCTTCTTTTCCTTGAGCTATTCGTAGTAAATCTCTTTGGATTTCTGCTTCATGTTGAATGTGTAATTTTTGTGATCGGGCTAATCGTTGATCGGTCGTCTTATTTTTACGATGTGGACTGAATCTCTGTCCTTCGTCTAACTTTTTAAAGTCCGTTAATGATTGCAAATGCTTTAATCGTATATCTCTCCTGACATCTTTTAGAGCATAATATTTTTCTTGGAGTGCCCTTGTTTCAGCCGAGATTTTATATTCACCTCCAAACAAGGCGTTTGCTGTTCGCTTTAATTGCTTTCTCGCAAAACCAGATTCTTTTTTCTGAACTTCAAGCTTGTACGCTGCCTCGTACTCTGTACGAGCCTTGGACATTTCCTGATAGTTTTGTGATAAATTTTCCTTATGCTTCTCTCTTAACTCAATCATTTCTGCTTGATCACCAAGTCTTAGTTCATTTCTTTTCTTTATAATTTCTGCCTCTTCATGCGGAAATAGTCCTTCTCGTAATTTTGCCTGCTCTTCTGTGAGAGATCCATCAACTTCACCTTCTGCAAGACCTTTCTGATAATCAGTTCGCTGGTCTTCAAGTCGCAGCACCCCGTCATTTGCATCAGGCATCTCTATTGCTGAATCAGTCGTACTATCTGTATCCACTGGTTTTTCTACTGGTGCTGTCTCTTGTGTATCTGCTTTGGTTGACACAGGCACCTCTTCTTTTGTTGTTGCAGCTTCCGGCTCTACATTAAATGCTTCTGCCATTTGTTTGCGCTCTTCCTGAGGAGTCATTCCCTCGATCTGTGCAGGAGAAGAACCTCCAACCATACTGTTTGTTACATTTGTTACCCCTCCAATATTAATTGTGTTTTGATTATTATCATTACCAAATGAGATATCTCCAACAGAAATAGTACCTGCAGCAACATCACTTGGTGCCGTTGAATCATTATTTGTTGCCTTTTGTGTAGTTTCTTCTATATCTTGAGTAGCAACTGATTCTTTTTGTGCCGCTTTATCACCTGTGGGAGATTTTTCTGATGAAGAATTTTTAGATGCATCAGCTTTCTTTTCAGCAGATGCTTTTTTTTCACTTGTCTGAGAATCTTTTACTTTCTCAGCTTTTTTACTTTTTCTCATCTTTTCAGCTTCCTTCATAAATCCAATCACCTCTTCATCTGTAATCTTTCCACCTAAATCCTCAACATACTTACGAATGTTTCCTGGCCCCATCTTCTCGCCCTTAAATGGCCCACTTGTAAAACGTACAGGTCCACCTGAAAACGAAACATCTTTATCACCAGCCGTCTCTCCAGTCATTATTGAAATTAATTCCTCGGAAGCCTTACTACTCGTTCCACTCTTGTCTTGGAATGCATCTACGAGTTCATCATATGTCATCTCTTTTTCCGGAACCGCATTATTTCGCTCATTCCACATGGCGTCTTTTTGATCCTCTATAGACTCAGCAGGAGCTTCTTTTACAACAGTATCTAAATTTTTTAAACGTCCAAGATCAGCCAACGATGAGGCTTTCTCAAGACCTTGAACAACTGCTTTTCCTTCAGCAGAGTCTGCTGGTATTTGCTCAATGAGTGTTTTTTTACTTTCCATTCCTTTAATCATAATTATGCAATGTTAGTTAATACGGTTAATGCCTCTTCCCGTTGATCTAGGAATACCTCTCCCACTAGTCCCGCAAACTCTGGGGTCTTTTCTGCTAAAAATGTAAACACCTCTAGTTGTGATGAGTCAGCATCTAACAAGTCTTTGAGAGTTTTATCATCTTCATCCGAAAGTAATACATAGGCTCGTTCCATTAATCGTTCGAAGAACATGTCCGAGAATTCGATCATGAACTCTTCTCTATGTTGATCTGACTTAAACTCAACCTGCGAGGCAAGATCTTTCTCTAAAAGCGTATGTAAATTCATAATAGTTATATTATATAAATAATTTAGTAAATGTCAAATATTAATGACATATCCCCTCATATACTAAAGATAGTAGCATACAAAAAGTGAACCTGAGGCTCACTTTTGTGCATATAATTTATCTTACCAGTATTTAGTTCTGAGGTGGGACCACTTGGTTAAACGTTTGACATGTCGCCAGATCATTTATTGCACCGCCTGTCTGGGCATCACCTGTCGTATTAAATGATGTTGTTCCATTTACTGCCCGGTCTGTATAGACCGTAATATTCTGCAATCCTGCTTGAGCAAGGTTAGCATCAACATTTACAGAAGAAATTGCCCGTGAGTACTCTGAATATAAATCTTGTGTTTCAAGTGGATCTCCAGAAGTACTTAGTCTTGATCTGTATCGTGCAGTTATCTCAGCAGCACTTCGTGCTTGTTCGATATTTGCCTCTGCTGTGACCAAGTCATTATCAATCCTGTTTATGATTGCTTGATATTCTTGTGCCTTAGCCAGTGACTGCGCTGGAGTTAAGAATTCAGGTGTCACCCCTTGCAGGATATCAATTCTATTAAACCCATCAATATTAGTGAATGTAGCGCGCGTGAGTGTATCTTGATCTGCTCTTGCAACTTCATCTTGTGTAAGCACCTGTCCATTCTCATCAATAAACGTATTATATTTTGAACTGTAACAAGCAAATGCTTCTGATACTCTAATCTTAGCTTGGAGCAATGTTTGGATAGATTCGTTTTGAATTCCGATGTACTCTACGTATGACTCATCAGATCCAGTAGTTGTCTCTGAGGCAACTCTATCTGAAAAGTCTTGTGCTGCAGAAGAAGAGTCTTCGCTGTATTGAGATAAGAATGAGTTTGAGCCACCTGACCGCTGTGATAGTCCAGATACACCTCCTCGACTAAATGCTTGTTGAGCTAGTTGTCCCAAGAGAGCACCTACTATTTCGTTAAATTCATCTGCCAGCTCTAACCGTTTTGTACCAGAGAAAAGACTTTGGTTAAGTGCGTAGTTGATATTAGAACCTGGTGTTTCGATAAAACACTTTCCTTTAGATCGTCGCTCTGTTTGTTCACTTTCTGTGTTTGAGCCATATGCATTCCCATCTTCGTCACGTTCACAATTTTCTTTTGATAAGAATCCACCTCCAAGCTTAAAGTCATCATCTTTCTTTTGAACTTCTCCTTCGATGTACTCAGCAATAGTTCCTTGTGTTTGAAAATATGAAGAGAAAATGTTTGCCGACGGGTCAGTAGTGATTGTTTCATATACATCCCAATCCCAATCGACTGACAAATCATCAATCGCTGTATCCACATTATCAACAATGTTTGAAAGCGTACAAGTTGGACGCGCAGCATCAGATGAATACGCAAGAGCAAGTGAGAATCTAATATCAAACTCAAATGGGCTACATAGGTGTGCAAAGTTACTGTTATTGTAAATGTAAGAACCAAATGCTTCGTCTGCTGTATCAAGCAAGAAGTCATCAATATTTGTTACGAACGCAGGAGATCCTTCAAACCCGGAGTTAATCCACGTAACAATCGAAGAGGTAATTTTACGAATCAATGTCTCTCGTATAATTACCGCAAGACCGTCTAAAATACATTCCTTAGAGAGTGAAGCTGCTTGTGTTGTTTGCTGAACAGCATCAGATACTGGTACAAATAATGCGGCTGATGCTGCTGAGACACCAACTCCAACACCTACTGCACCCACACATTCAGCTTGACCGTGTGCTTGCTTAGGAAACGCAAAGCCCGATACACTTAACGACACTATTATTATGGTAAAAAGAATACCAATGCTTGTATTTCGTAAAGTAATCATATAGTAAATTGATTATAGACCATTATTTGTGAAATACAATAATATTGCCTCTGTATTTTTCTCAAGTAACTCCTCATCTTCTAAAAACTTTTGTGCTGCAACCAAGGCAAGTAGTGGATCTTCTCTCACTAAAAGCATATTCTCAATAGTCGAAGCAATGATAGAGACATTATTAAGAAGTTCTACATGTATTACCTTGATAGTCTCAGGAGGAGATATCTTATTTATCTCAGCAACAAATGCGTCATAGTTCTCTTTATTTTTTTGCAGCTCAATAAGTGCTGATTCATCTCCATCTCTGACGTACCGAGAGAATAAATCAATTTCACTAAATTGTATCCCAATGAGTGTTTGTGTTGCTGCTCTATACGACGTGTAATAACTACGTGCAGCAGAACGTGAATCAGGAACTGCAGTAACATCGTCAAGGGTATACACCAGAGCAGAATCCAAACCAGTATTGTCTTGGATTGCCTTTTCGATAGCACTATCACGCACGCCCTCTAGATCTAGCGCGTCACCATTCTTTAATTCTGCAAAGACCACAAAAATATCTCGGGCTAATAGATCTGTCTTGGTAAGATTCGGATCGTTTTTATAAAACGTAATTCCACTTTGGTTCTCTGGTTCAACACCGGTCTCGGTACCATCTCCTGCAACAAGTGGGTCAAAACCTCGTCTTACTTCTAATCCATCAGATTGTCCGTCTCCATCGGTATCTGTATTACGCTCGTCTGTTTGATATAAAAATTCCTCCCAATCTTTTAGTCCGTCTCCGTCCGTATCTTGTTCTTGAAATAATTGCTCTCCTTCCTCTAACGCAACTTCGAGACTTGATCTTTCCTGAGAAACAACAGCAGGCTCTTCGTAGTAACGGACAATAACCCACAAAAGAAAAACAGTAAGCACGGGCACTAGTACAAAGGCTATTACTTTTCTACTTGGTAAAAAGTCATTCATAACTCTCATAATACCTAAGAAACGTTACAAAAGAAATCAAAACCGTGTGCAACTAGAGAGAGAATAAGAAATAATGACCAGGCTCATCTGGTGCAAAATCAATTTGATGCGCAGTTACATAGGTATGAATTGCATTTATTGCTTTTTGTAACTCCAGGAGTGATCCGTTATAAGCTAATACCAACTTATTATATTCTGTCTCTTCAACGCTCTGTGAGTCAACTAATACTTCGAGAGTAGTGGCAACCCCTGTAAAAGAATTCTCTAATGCCTGGAATTCAAGTGCTATCTCTGGAATCGCTTCAGCTCGCCCTAGTTGATCTGCCGCATCATAATTTTTTTGAATCACCTGTGTGATCCTAGTTATATCAATGACTTCCTCTCGGAGAAACAATGAATTAAAAAGGGATACATCTTGCGCATCATTAGTATACGCACCTATCACTAAACTTCCCGCTTCATTAAGTGCTGATCTAAGCTCTGGAGTAATTTCCTTTATAACAAGAGGGATAAAGTCTCCTGTAAGGGACGGGTTTGGCACTGGTTCTTGTATTTGGAATTCATATTCTTCATATAATGCTTCTTGAGGAGCTACTTCTGAATCAATTTGTACACCCTCTCCAAAATAGTTTGGGTCTTGACCTAGAGCCACCTCTTGGGCGTCACTGACTCCGTCTCCATCTGAGTCCCGTAGTTTTTTACTCGTTCCATATAAGTCTTCTTGCCAATCAAAAAGTCCATCTCCATCTGAATCTAGTACGCGCTCCTCTGGTACCTCATCCTGAATAACAGATCGATTATCAGCCTCGTGCGTGTACCGATTAGATACGAGCCATGCATACACAAGTGATCCAACAAAAAAGACAACTGCTAATCCTAAAAGGATCCGAGTAACAGTCTTTATGAGGTTTCGTGAGCGCATTTTTTGCTGGACTGATGCTTTAAATTCGTCATGTTTTTCCATAATAAAAGTGTAGCACGCAAATTACCTTCTGTGCTACACTTTTATTATGAAGAATCTCCACGTACCCACAACTATCACTTCTTTGGTGTTGGCTCTATTCTTATTCTCATCTAGTTACGCTATTTTTTCAGAAGCCCAAGCAATTCCTGGTGTTGGGTTTGGGGGACCAGTGATAACCTCAATTCCGATGTGTATCAGTGTCATTGGAGCACCTGCTACAACATTGAATATATCAATTGGTCCACCTAAAGGAGGTCCTCTGTTATATACACCAGGTGTATCTCAATCTTTCTCATATGGTCCACCTGTACGACCAGGGCAATTTGTTCTGGGCAAGCCAGCACCTCTACCTGCTCCTTGTTTAATATATGTAACATGTCCACCAGTTCCGCTTGCTCCCGTCCCGCCTCCAACTGTATCTCCATGCTTCACAGTGAACTATATACCTGGGACTGCTCCGGGAGGTCTCCCTATTCTTTTTCACGGTGCAAGTCTATAGACTTGACAAATTATAATAAAATACTTACTATATATACAGGAAAATCTCCGTCGGAGGTTTAGTTTGCATGGAGGCCACTATGGCAAAACTAGCAACGGCCCGCACTGCCTTATGTGCAACTGTCCTTTTAAGTTTCTTTATGTCTGGTTGTGCCGTCCGAGGCGGAGATGGAGTATGGCGTAGCATTGATGGTTTACCCGCTGATACAAATGTTTCTACCCCAGCAGGACAAAAGCGTCTTGAAGATGCACGTAATAATTCTCGTATTTGTGAGGCACGGATAGTAATCAAAAACGAAGAAGCTTATCCAATCAAGGTGGTAGTTACTTCTTTCCTCAAGCGCAACGATGACTCATGGAGACCCACAGAAGAATTCTTGACTATTCCTTCTGGGGAAGCAAGACCGATTGATGTTAACTTACCGTCTTCACGTCCTGCAACTATTTCTCGAATTATCCGCGACCGGTTACGGGTTCAACAAACAGATATCCCTGTTGGGAAATGGTGCGAATCATTTTACGGCGGTGACGGAAATCGTTATCTGGATGGATACATCTATGGACGTAACGAGTTTGGAGTTCCTGTCTTTAAAGAAGGTATTGTGACGAGATAAACAGACTTGGAGCTTGTTATTCCTCAAAGGCGCATATGACCCTAACTGGTTATACTGCGCCTTTATTTTTTATATAAATTCTTAATAAGTTGTAACCACTGATCGAGAGTGAGGACCTCTGCCCGCACACGTAAGTCTACTTCAAGATTAGTGAGTGCTGACTCGATAGCAACCGGATCAAAGCCTCCTTGTTTTAAATTATTCATGAGTGTTTTTCTTTTTTGTGCGAACCCTCGTTTTACCACTAAGAAAAAATCTTGACTCGTAATTCCAGCGTCTCGTAGCCTGTCTTGAGAAATATCAGAAAGTTCAATGACTGCTGAATCAACCCGAGGAGCTGGTGAAAAGGATTTTGCTCCAACAGTAGTTACATACCTCACATCTGCAAATGCTTTTACGGAGAGTGAGAGAATATTTTCTTTTTGTTGTGTGCGAGAAGATCGTTTTCCTTTCTTCTTACCTCCCTCTTCTCCATCAACAATTCGCTCAGCAACTTCTTTCTGCACCAATAGAACCATTCTGCTTGGTTGGTTTTCAGACTCTAAGAATGTACGCAGGATCATCCCTGTAATGTAATACGGAATATTTGCAATCACTTTATAACTACCTTGCTCTAAGCCAAATTCCGTGATGTCTGTCTCTAAAACATCCGCCTGGTGAATAATAAGTTTTCCTGCTGTAATTTCCGACTCGAATGTTTCATTCAAAACTTCGATCATGTCTGGGTCAATCTCCACCGCTACTACTTGTGCTCCAGCTCCTAATAAAAATTTAGTTAACGCCCCTCTTCCCGGACCAATTTCCAAAATAACTTCTCCTGGAGTAATCTCTCCTGCGAGAATAATCTTCTCCAACGCAACTCTATCTTTTAAAAAGTTTTGTCCAAATGTCTTTTTGGCGTATGTCATACCAACAGTATAACAGTCTAAAAATCTAAGTAGACGATATCTTCTTCGTCTCCACCTCCTTCGAACCGTGTATTAGCAAATGAAAAACCTACGTTCTCTTCACTTAAGTACTCATCTGGAATATCAAGTACGAATGAACAAATGAGGTTAACTTCTGTTGATCCATATACCATTCTCATATTTGCCCATGTGAGATACAGCTTGTTCTTGGCACGAGTCATGGCAACGTAAAACAACCTCCTCTCTTCTTCTGCCTTTTCATCTGACGCCTTTTTCTCTAAAGACAACCGCGGCGTAAACATCGACTCCTCACACCCAGCAACAAACACTGTTTCAAACTCTAATCCTTTTGCTGCGTGAATGGTCATTAATTTAACCATGGGGGTTGTATCGTCTTTTGAATCTTGATCTGAGGCGAGCGCAACTTCTTCTAAAAATCTCAATAGCCCCTCTTCAGGTTCAAACATGTCGTACTTAGATGCAACTTCAGCAAGCTCGTACACGTTGGCAAGCCTCTCCAAATCTTCATCTTTTTTAGATGCACGATACATCTCCTCCATCCCGGAACGCTCAATGGTAAATGAAATGATCTCCGAGGGCGTATATCCATCATCTATAAACTTTTTAAGGTCAGTAAGAATGGCCCGAAACTCAGCAAGCGACCTGGTTGCCTTAGGAGTCAGCTCTGATTCTTTGCCTGCAAAAATTTTAAGCACTGATGTCTTACCGAGTGATCGCTTGGGCACATTAATCACTCGCTTTACGTGCACGAGTGAATCAGGATTAAGTGCTGACTGAATGTATGAAAGTGTGTCTTTTACTTCTGCTCGGTCATAAAATTTTGTTCCGAGAACTTGATATGGCACATCGTGCATCAGACACGCTTCTTCCAGGAGTCTGGACATAAAGTTAGCACGATATAACACCGCAATCTCCCCAGGTGAGACTCCATCTGAAATCTGCTTTTTGATTGTTTCTGCAATCCACTTTGCTTCTTCTGGAGCATCATATGCTGCATACACACCTACTGTCTCTCCCTGTTCGTTTTCTGTAAATAACTCCTTCTTAAAGCGTTCTTTGTTTTTTTCAATCACCGCGTTTGAAGCATCAATGATGTGTTTGGTTGACCTGTAATTCTGTTCAAGGATTACTGTTTGTGTGTCTTTAAAATCTTTTTCAAAACGCATAATGTTTTTAAGCTTCGCTCCACGCCATCCATAGATTAACTGATCTGGGTCTCCAACCGCAAAAATATTATTGGTTGTCTTGTTAGTAAGCGACCTGATGATTTGGTGTTGTACCTTATTAGTATCTTGATACTCATCAATATGAATATGCGTCCATCTCCGCTGATAATGCTCTCTCACCTGGTCATTTGTTTTAAGCAAGTGCGCAGTTTCAAGTAGCAAATCATCAA
>CALLVB010000058.1 GCA_938010795.1 Minisyncoccota bacterium | reverse complement strand
CCATGTACCTGAATCGTGTGATCCTCGTACGTCTGTGATAATTTCTTGAATTTTGTCAGAGTCTGTTTTTGCTAGTTCTGCAAATGTTGCTACTCCTGCATTTGTTAGTGTTTCTGCAATTTTTGGTCCGATTCCTTCGATCTTTGTTAGGTCGTCTCCTTCGGATTTTTTAGCTGCAGGTTTCTTTTCAGTTTCCTCAGCTTTTTCTTCTTTTGCTTCTACTTTCTTTTCTTTCTTTGGAGTAGCTTTTTCTTTAACAACTTCTTTCTTTGGTGCTCTCTCTGCAACTGGAGTCATAGCTGGGATAGTTCCAGTATTTTTTTCTCCAGTCACTTCTTCTACAAATCGTCCAAATGCTTCAGGATCTTGCTTGATCATTTGTGACATAATCTTTCGGTCAACAGCAATTTCCTTTTTAGTAAGCATGTCGATAAATCGTGAGTATGATAGTCCTGGTTGTAGGGCTTGTACTGCGTAAGAGATGTTGATTTGCCATTCTTTTCGCATTACTCGTTTTTTCTTTCGACGGTGAGCAAATGAGTGTTGTCCAGCTCGGATAACACCCTGTTTAGCCTGCTTGTATTTTGTTGATCTTGCATTTCTAAATCCTTTCGCAAGCTTTAGAATTTTCTTCTTCCGCTTGTTTTTCATCACTGCTCTTTTTACTCGTGCCATAATTATATTGTGCGTTAATGAGATTCCAGAATTTGTGCCATATTTTTGTCAGTACGTTCATTCGTTTCTTCACCGTACTGACGTACGTCTCAGAAACTCATTCGGCGCTTCCTCAATCTGCCACCAAATTCTGAAATCTGGTTTTGTGTGCTCTTATTTGAAGAGCACATGTAATAAAAATTGCTTCTGATGTAAACATCAGAAGCTCCGGTTCAATAGGGAATACCTATTGTTAGTTGTATGTCTTGTGATCACAGAAGGGAGACTCTGCTGAATTAAGTTCAGACTTACATTCCCTAATCTCTTCTGTAATTACTCGGACGTCTCACAAATGTGAGGGAACCAGAGCAACTAATGCGAAGTATTTTAGCATAAAGAAAAGCCTCCGCAAGGAGGCTTTTCTTTATGTTTGAAATTATGTTGAGTGAGGAATTTCTTGTTGAATAGTCTTAGCAGATAGTTTGATATCTCCCATTTTCTTCTTTGCCATTTTTGCAGAGTTATTTTCTCGTGCATTGTAGTGACAATGTCCCTTTGCTCGAACTTTAAGCTTACCGTTTTTGGTAATCTTAATTCGTTTTGTTAGTGATTTATTTGTTTTTGATGACATGTTGTTTTTATTACGTGTTCTGAGTAGTTTCTGGTTTTTTAGGAGCCTTTTTTTCTCCAGCTTCTTCCAATTCCTGCATTTTTTGAATTTGTTTTTTAGTCGCCTTCTCTAAAATAGCAGTCAGTCCCTTAGGACTCTTCTTTGGTCCGTCCGCTATTGTATACGGCTCAGAGACAAAGTGCAATACCCGCTCCATTCTCTCCTGCAAGAAGTCTTTCTCAGCATATTTAATACGTCCACGAAGGAATAGTTCTAGTTTGATTCGGTGTCCTTCTTTAAGCCATTTAGAGATATTTTTAGCTTTTACGATCAGGTCACCTTCACCTGTACCAACTTTTACCTGAACAGTCTTTGTTTCAACAGTTTTTTGTTTTTGTTTAATCTCTCGAGTTTTTCGCTTAAGTTCATATTTGTACTTACCATAGTCAGTAATCTTTGCGATTGCTGGTCTAGATTTTCCAGACACCTCAACAAGGTCGAGACCAAAAGACTGAGCTTTCTTGAGTGCGTCTGGTGTAGACATTACTCCTAAGTTTTCTCCATCGTCAGTTAAGACCCGAACCTCGTTAGCATAAATCTGCCCGTTAATTCGAATTCCTAAATCTTCTGCGTATTTTTTTCTACTTTTTCTCATTAGTGGCGTCAGTTATACCATATCCAATCCTGTAACACCAGATATGGCTATATTTAATATCGTAATGATAGGTACCTAAAATATGAGTATAGTGAGCAGCATGAGTATGAATATACGAGTCTTTGGTGGTGTATTTTTTCTTATCACTCTATATGTATGGCAAGTGTCCCAGCCTCAGTATACACAAGTGACGATATTGGACGTTGGACAGGGTAGTGGTGCATACATCAAAGTAGATAACGGGTTTGAAATATTAGTTGATGTAGGAGAGACAAACAAGACGCTACGTAACCTAAGCAGGTTTCGTCCGTGGTGGGACAGACATATTGATTTAATTATTACCTCACATTCAGATAAAGATCATACAGGGATGGTCCCCAAGATCTTGAGGAGGTTTCGTGTGGGTGGATATATTGAAAGTCCAAAACCGGGAACAGACGGATTATATAAGAGCATTCATAAAGAGTTGGAGGCACAAGACATACCACTGATATATCCAGAGCACATAGATTTATCACAAGACGTCTTCATCACCTTTCTGCATCCACAAAATAAATTCGCACAAGAGTACTCAGATAACGACGCTTCTCTGGTGTTTGTCTTACAAGTACGAGGGACTAGATTTTTATTTATGGGTGATGCAAGTAGTCGAGTTGAAAACGAGCTTATCAGGAGATATGGTAAACAGTTAGATGTGGATGTTTTGATTGTGGGGCATCATGGATCAAAGACCTCAACCTCCCAGGTCTTTTTAGATATTACAACACCAGAGTACGGTGTTATTTCTGCTGGGGCTGAGAATACGTACGGGCACCCACATCAGTCAGTTATAAAAAGGTTAGAAGAGCATGGGGTAGTAGTTTTAAGAACAGATACACTTGGAAACGTACAGTTTAAGGTATACGAAAATGGGGAATTTGATATTATAGTGAGATGATTAAACAACGGGACATGATAAGAAGCCAGCAAATGACTGATTCCTATCGAAAGCATAGAAAAGAAGTTCACCAAGAAGGTTCTTTTGTGTTTGATTTTGACAGTGAAGAGATAATCGAAGAATTTACCTATTGGTTTATTATTACGAATAAATTTCCGTATGATGCCATTACTCAAACACATCACATGCTTGCTCCAAAGAGATTTTTCGGCACACCAAAAGAGATGAACGATAACGAGCGAGTAGAATTAGAAGATATTAAAGAACAGTTAGTAGAAAGATATGATGGTCTTTGGGAGAACTTAGGTCATAAAAGATCAGTTCCTGCTCACTTTCACATTCATTTATTTGAGTGGAAACATTGTGATGATAATCCTATTTTGTAATGACAAGAAATGTAAACAGAACCAAAGAGACTTTTGATGCATATCAAGAATACAAGAAACTCCAACGAGAGTCATATACAGATGAGTTTTCGTTTCATGAAGATGTAGGAGATATTGTAAAAGAATACACACACTGGTTTATTCGTGAGAATAAGTTTCCTTACGATTTGATTTTTAGTAAACATGATATGTTGGTGCCTCGACGAGTGATTAGTTCTTATGAGGACATGACACCAGAAGAGCTCGAAGAATATATAATGATAAGAAAAGAGATATCAGGAAAGTATGATGGAATATTAGAAAATTTTACGTCAGCAAAATCTGTGCAGGCACATTTTCATCCACATCTGTTTGTGTGGAAGAAGGTTGATGAGAAATAAAGAACAAGAAAAAACTGCCTTTGGCAGTTTTTTCTTGTTCTTTATTTAATAACTCCAGCTTTCTTTAACACTTTGTAGGCTCCAAATTTGTTAATAGTTTTGATAGCTCGTGTAGAGAGAGTGAGGTTTAAGGTTTTTCCAATCTCTGGTACAAAAATCCGTTTCTTTTGTAAGTTTGCGTACTGCCGTTTAGTTCCACAAGGATTAAACTGAGTAGCACGAACTCGGTTAGAGTAAGATCCTGCTTTTTGAGATGATTTCCCGTTTACTGCGCATTCTTTTGCCATAATGCGAAGTATCATACTAAATAAGAAATAAAATGCAAGAAGAATAATTTTGTTATAATTCGGCAATTATGGATCCACAATTACTATTGCTTGTTATACCAGTACTGATTATCTCAATAATCGTACATGAAGTTGCTCATGGGTGGGCTGCGTTCTTTTTAGGAGACAACACAGCACTCAATGCGGGACGATTAACCATGAATCCTATAGCCCATATTGATCCAGTGGGCTCAATATTACTACCAATTATTACTTCGTTTACAGGGTTCTTTTTTGGATACGCGAAGCCTGTTCCGTACAATCCAAACAACCTTTCTAATAAAAAATGGGGAGAGGCGATTGTGGCGTTTGCCGGTCCGCTTTCAAATATTGTGATAGCTATTTTATTTGCGATCATAATCCGAGTATTTGTTGCACAGGGGATGGAGCCTACAAGTACTGTGATTAGTGCGTGTGTGTTTGTAGTCATTGCGAATCTATTCTTGGCTTTTTTAAATCTTATTCCTGTTGCACCTCTGGATGGATCAAAAATTTTATTTTCAATACTGCCATATAAATACATCGGGGTAAGAAGGTGGATGGAGAAGAACCAATTACTCATGATCGGTTTAGTACTTGTGATTATTATCACAACGCCTATCTTGGAAAATAGTACGTACTTTTTTGCACAAATATTAATAGGGTAAATAAAGATCCCTGCCATACGGCAGGGACTTATACGTATCACCACTGTGTACGTGCTTTATAAAAGACCTCGTTCTCTTCAAGGAGTCCAAGCTCAACGAGCCCTGGAAGTGCTCGTTTCCAAACGAGAACTGGACATGTCTGTCCAGCAGCACGAAATACATCTATCTTTGCTTGGAATTTTGCACCTAGGTAATCTCGCAGTTGGGGTATGTTGCGATGCAGTATCTGCAGAAGATCAAAAAGTTCACTGATGTGCTGGGACCTTGCGATCCTCTGTTCAAATTCAACAAGTACAAGAGCTTGAGCATATCTACTATCTAGACCCCATAACGTACATATTTTCTCGAGATCTCCATTGGTGCTGTCAAACATGCGACGAACCTGGAAGAAGTCCATGCTTTGGTTATTGGCCACTTGAGCACTCGGGTTACTATAGTCATTAAAGTTGATTGTGAGCATAGCATTCTCCTTTCTCTACTGAGGTATATAGTATCATTTTTCGTAAAATTCATGATTGTGGTATAAATAATATAGGAAATTATTTGGAGAATTTATGCGTGATGAACGTGGAACATATGATTGTATAAAATTCCCTGTCGAGACATATGACATTTGGGGATTGTCAGAAAAGCATACCGAAGATATTGCTGGAGAAGTTGATGTAATTACTGATAATGTTGATGCAATCACAGAGACACTTCAGAATGAACATGAAATCAGACATTTACTAGTAATTGTCATTATTGAGTTTTATCGAAGCATTAAGCATCATTCGAGTGAAGCAGAAGACAATGCCATCGGAATTCTTTGTGCTCTGTTCTTTATCAAATACATGAAGCAGTTTGATGACTTATCTGCCTCATGTGAAAGTTCAGTTTTGTATGATCGACATACAAAAAGTATTCGTGAGACACTCATGTGTGAAGCTCATGAGTCAGCTGAGCAGTGTGTGGATGCGTTTTTATTCGAAAGTTATCAAAAACATGTTGTTCTTGGTAAAGAATCACAAGGTAGGTCAATGTGTGGCACAGAAGCTTTCGAGGCGATTCGGAGAACTCTAAGGATTTCAGAATCTCGATCCCTCGAAGAGTTTCGCAAAGAAATACAACAGTTATATTAATATCATATACAAAAAGCGTGGACTTGAGTCCGCGCTTCTTTTTATTTCTTCTTTTTGTTTGTTTTGCCTTCCTTTTTTTCTTTCTCTTCTTTTTCTAGTTTATCGGGCCGGTGCATCGGACACGTTTTGACTGAGCATCGTTCAGGGATTGTTTTAGTTCCTTCCATCATTAATTTAGTACAGAGTGGACAATGATTTCCTGTAGGAAGCGCTTTGATTGCGTGCTTACAGTCTGGATAATTTGAACACGAGTAAAATTCTCCAAACCGACCAACTTTTTTAGTCATCTCTCCATCGTCACATTCAGTACATTTCACCCCGGTAGAGTTTGCTTTTTTAGTCTCTTCATCTTCTTTGATAAATTTACATTTAGGGTACCTGGCACATGAAATAAATTGTCCGTATCGTCCTTCTCGCAATACCAATTTTCCTTCTTTGTGTTTGTCTCCACAGTCAGGACATACTTGTCCAAGTTCTTTTGGTCCTTCAAGTACTTTACCTTCATCGGTACGAGCACCAACACAATCAGGGAACGTTGAACATGACATGAATTTACCACCACGACCTAGTTTCCACATCATTTCTTTATCACACTCTGGGCAAAGGAAGTCTCCTTCAACTGGACCTAAGTTAGTAATTTTTGGAATATCATCTTTGTCTTTAATGGCCTTCATGAAAGGTTTATAAAATGTATCGAGAGTTTTGACGTAGTCTTTTTTACCAACAGACATTAAATCAAGATCGTCCTCCATTGCTGAGGTAAACGTATCTGAGATATAGTTTTCAAAATGTTCTTCTAAGAATCCTGAGATAACCATTCCAAGATCTGTAGGGAAGAGTGTTCGTCCTTCTTTGTCTGCATATTGTCTATTCACAATTGTTTGAATCGTTGACGCATATGTAGATGGTCGCCCGATACCTCTTTTTTCAAGTTCTTTAACAAGGCCCGCTTCTGTATAACGGTTTGGTGGAGACGTTTGTTTTTCTTCAATAGGGAGCTCAAGTAGTCTCAGTACATCACCCTCTGTAAGTTCGGGTAGTAGGGTGTCATCACCTGCGGCTTCTGGAAATGCACGTAACCATCCATCATATATAAGTCGTGATCCTGAAACTGAGAATGTATCAATTTTGTCTGACACAGATGCAACAACACGAGTTCGCAGAGAAAGGGCTGGTGCCATTTGGGAAGCAACTGTTCGTTTCCAAATCAAAGAATACAGTTTTTTCTGATCATCAGTTTTTCCTGCATTCTCGACGTTAATAGTAGTCGGCCTAACAGCTTCGTGAGCTTCTTGTGCATTTTTAGATCGTGATTTGAACATTCGAGCTTCATAGTATTCTTTTCCAAATTCATCTTTCACATACGCGCTTATCATTGATAACGCTGCTTTTGAAAGTGTGGGAGAGTCGGTACGCATGTAAGTGATATACCCACCTTCGTATAGTTTTTGAGCAGTACGCATAGTTCTAGAAGGAGAGAAACCAAGTCTGTTCGAGGCTGCTTGTTGTAGCGTTGAGGTAGTGAATGGAGCTTTTGGTTGCCTCTTCGCTTCACTCTCTTTTACAGAGGTAATAGTGAGCTCTTTAGATTTCTCACAAATAGCCTTGATATTCTCCATTTCTTCTTGTTTCCATACATCATCTTTATATGAAAGAGTCACTAGTTTTCCACCAGGAGTTTTTGTCTCAGCAGTAATTGACCAGAATGTATCTGGAATAAATGCTTGGATTTCTCTCTCTCGTTCAGCCAAGATACGTAGGGCAGGAGACTGAACTCGTCCAGCTGACAGACCATACCGAACCTTCTTCCAGATTAATCCAGAGAGACCATATCCAAATAGCCTATCTAGTACTCGACGCGCTTCTTGTGCGGTTTTTACATCGTAGTCAATTTTCCTTGGAGATTTAAGAGCATCTACTACAGCGTCTTTAGTAATTTCGTTAAACGTCACTCGTACGTAGTCATCTTCGTCTAATTCAAGTGCCTCTTTAATATGCCATGCAATAGCTTCTCCTTCTCGGTCGGGGTCAGTTGCGATAATGATTTCAGACGCAGTATCAGCAGCGGCACGCAATGCGTCAACTACTTTTTCTTTACCTGCAGAGATTTCGTATCGGGCTTTGTAGCCATTTTCAAGATCAACGGCATTAGCTTTTTTAGAGGCTGACTTGGGAATATCACGAATGTGTCCAACAGAAGAAAGCACTTGGTAATTTGAGCCAAGGTACTTTTCAATAGTCTTGGATTTTGCAGGGGACTCTACAATTAATAGTTTTGTCATAGTATCTGGAAAGATACACAACAAATGATTCTTTTGCAAATGTGATTAAATATTCGGAACTAAATCAAAGTCAATTCCAAACCGGTAGTATTTATGTCGATTACGATCATTACTGGAGTGACCTCGATTAAATGCATCATGTCGCATCTTTCCACAATACGGCCCATCACCTCGATCAATTGCGTTATCCAAGAATTCAAACACGTCCCTAAATTCATCAGAATCAGGATGTCTATTTGGGTTAATTACAATGTTAACTCCCCGTAGGTTATTCCACTGACCCCAATTACCACTAAAGGTCTCGGTATGGTCAAAACATCCGTCTCCCGTTGGGTTAACAAACACATCACTATCAGAGTCGTATGCGTATTCAAAAGGGGCACCCTCATCTGCATTTGGGTAATCAGGAGCAATCGGAAGAAACGCACTAATGATCTCATCGTTTACCAAGTCCTCAATATATGAAGCCCAAGAGTTGGTACTAGGAAAGTCACCCTCATCCCACCAGGTGGTGATGTTGTCTCGGAGTGCCTTTTGAAGAAATGCGGTCTCTACGGCCTGTAGAGTTTGGGCAGTATGAGAACCTTTTGCTTTATCAAAGGCACCAAAGACCGAGGTAGTGATTGTTGAAGAGATCAATCCAATGATAGAAATCACTACTAGTAATTCAAGAAGGGTAAAACCTTTTTTGTTCATGAAATACATTTTATCAAAAAAGAAATCGTCACGACAGCTTAAAAAATGTATATGGCACTTCTTCTCGAAAGCTTAGCAGGGTCCTAGAGTGTCTCCATGTCCGAGATGTGAATCGACCGCCCCTTTTCCTACGTTTAGTGTCTTTGGTTTACCTTTTTTATTTGTATGACAGACTTCTTGTTTTTTACCAGAATCTTCAAATCCAGTATTTTGATTTTCTTCTTGATAGTAACCACAGTCATTAAAGCTCGAGGGCTCCTCATCGAAAAAACCATTTCCAATTTCTGAAACTACAAAATACCGGCTATCTACAATCTCATTAGTGAGTGTTGCCCATGCACAAAATCTAAAGGGTTCAGCAGTATTATTAATCCAACCGTAGACACCATCATTTACTGTATTGTTTTGTGGTACTTCAGGAAATTCAGTTCCAATCGCTTGGGGGGTCGTATTGACCAGTGTTTGGAATGCTCCAGTAGTATCGTGTTGATTAATGAACATGGCGGTAGATAATTGAACAAGGTCGCTGATACGTACCGTATCACGAGCCCGCTTGTCTACATCAACGATGTCAGAGACGATGATGCTGGAGATCATCCCTACGATAGCCATAGCCACCAGTAATTCTAAAAGTGTAAAACCTTGTTTCATTCATTCCATTGTATAGGAATACAATTCGTCACGATAGTTTACAAATAGAAAATTTTGTATTCTCGCTTTTACTGATTGTTCACAAATAATACACAGGATATACACAAATTTTGTTACAATAGTTGATATATGTATCTTAAGGAACTAGAAATCAATGGATTTAAGTCTTTTGCAAAGAAGTCTGATCTTATTTTCACTACATCTATCTCAGGAATCGTAGGACCAAACGGATCTGGAAAGTCTAACGTAGCAGAGGCGTTTCGTTTTGTATTGGGAGAACAGTCAATCAAGAATATGAGAGGTAAAAAAGGTGAAGACCTTATTTTTACTGGTGCAGCAGGTCGGTCTCAGCGAGGAGCAGTAAAAGTAGTATTTGATAACTCATCTAAAACTCTTGATATTGATTACAAAGAGGTATCAATTCAACGTATTGTGTCTCGTGATGGTTCAAACGAGTATTTGATTAATGGATCAAAGGTACGTGCAAAAGATATTCAAGAGCTCTTATCAGCTGCAAACATTGGAGCCTCAGGACACCACATTATCTCTCAAGGTGAAGCAGACAAGATTCTCTCTATTAACCCTAAAGAACGAAAAGGTGTGATCGAGGAGGCGTTGGGACTTAAGGCATTTACTATGCGAAAAAATGAGGCTGAGAGAAAATTGGCACGAACAGATGATAACCTCAAGGAAGTTTTGGTCGAACAGCGCTCGGTAGCACCGCGAATTAGCTATCTTAAACGTGAGGTAGATAAGATTGAGAAGGCTCGTTCTATGAAAGAGGAGCTACGAATATTGTATAAACTATATTTTCCAACCAAGAAAAGATTACAAGACGAACTGTCTGTTCAAACACAGCATATTGAGAAACTAAACCAAGAAGTAGAGCAAATTAATGCCGAAGTTCGAGCGCTTCAAGAAAAACTTACTTCCGTTACTTCAACTGAAGGTGTAGAGGCAAAGACACAGGAGCTTGTGAAGGTAGAGAAGGAACTGCAGGTGCTCAAGGGTGTAAAAGCAGAGAAAGAGCGAGAGATTGGTAAAACAGACGCTCGTATTGAAATTGCAACAGAAGAAAAGAAACGATACGACCTTTACTTACAACAACAAGAAGAGCACACATCACTAGAGAGTCTTTCTGCTGCAGTGCATGATATGTGGGTGAAGTGGGCGCAGGAGCTTATGGAAACAGAAACACTTTCCCAGGAGCGTACTAAGCGCTGGAGTGCACTACTTGTTCCATATGCAGAACTTCCTGAGTCAGAAAAAGAAAAAGATAGAATTCAAGCCCGAGAAATTACCGCAGTACTAGATGAGGAAGAGTCAGTTCGTATACCTGAGTTTGATGAATTAAAACTAGGGAGGCTTAACACAGAACGAGAAGCTCTTCATGCAGAGATTGAAAAGCTCTCTGCTCAAGAAGTAGCACTTGAGCAAAAGCGTGATGAGCTTGATGATGTACGCGACTCATCTGAGACGGTAGGACAAAAAGTGCAGATCGAAATTTTAACTATCGAGAAAAAGAAGTCAGAGATTTTAGGTATATTAAACGGTCACAAGATGAAGGCACAACAAGTAGATGCACAAGTACAAGCATTTAATATTGAGGAGGCAGCAGCACGAGGATTTTTTGGTCAAGAGACAGATTCTTTCTTTGTTGCAACCGATACGCCTGGTGAGCCAGAAATGAATGTAAAAGATAAAATTACGAGACTCAAGGTGTTGCTTGAGAATGGAAACCTGGGATCGTCAGGAGAGATTACAGAGGAGTACAACAAACTCGTTGAGCATAAGCAGTTTATTGATGAACAAGTACAAGACCTCAAGGCCACACAAGATTCTCTTAATGAACTTATTAGTGAACTTGCAGATCAAATTGAAGTGAAGTTTCGAGAAGGACTTGAAAAAATTAACTCTGCGTTTGCACGGTTCTTCCAAACACTATTCTCTGGAGGACGAGCTGAAATTTTTGTAACAGAAATTCCAATCAAGAAACAAGATGAAGATGACCCACAAGAGTATGAGATCGGAGTAGATCTTTCTGTGTCTCTGCCAAACAAAAAAATTAGAGGAATGTCTATGCTTTCGGGGGGCGAGCGATCTTTGACTTCTATTGCGCTATTGTTTGCAATGTCATCGGTAACGCCTCCGCCATTTATTATTCTTGATGAAACTGACGCAGCACTCGATGAGGCAAACTCAAAGAGATATGGAGATATGATCGAGCTATTATCTAAAGAGTCTCAATTAATTTTAATTACTCACAATAGGGAGACGATGTCGAGAGCGGGTATTTTGTATGGAGTGACGATGGGAAGTGATGGGGCGTCACGATTACTGTCTATATCACTTGAACAAGGAGAACAATTCGCCAAGTAAATTTGAGTCTCCAGAAATGAACGAATTACTTCGTCAACTACAAGAAAATCATCCTCAACGTACAACCAGTACGTCTTCGGATGATTTTCTTTTGTTTCCTTGTACTTCATTCCATTTCTGAATTTCAAATAAATTTGAGTCTTAGTTCAGTAGCACGGATATTTCAAGATAATCCGTAAGGGTTATTTGACTTGCTAAAATATTTAACAATATACTTGACATTTGTCAAATAATAGTATATATTCATATTAAGTTGAAAATGTTCAAAACAGTTCTTTGAAAGGAAAGCCATGTCTACCATTGTTAAACAAAAAGAGAAATTAGTCCGTCCCCAAACGGAATTTGAAGAAGTTACAAGCGAGCAAAAAGATCTGGTACTCAAGTTTTTACGTGAACATATTGGATTTCCAGTCGCTAAAATGCGAGATGCTGAAGAGCCTCCATACATACGTGCTGCGCGGTTACTTATTCTGCAATATGAGAATCCTGATATTCCAATCAAGACAGATTTTGGTCAAAGTTATGACCTGATTGTTATGAAGTCTGAAGGTCTCGCTGAATTTGTGCACCCGATTGTTCCAAGGAAGTTTGGTGATGGTCTCATGCGCTGGTCGATACATCCATCGGTTGTATTTAATCTTGGTAATTTTCTTGATTTCAATATGTGTTTAAAGACATCTGGAGTCAATGGTAAAAAATATTATTTTATTGATTTCGACTATGATGCATCGTATCGTAAGTAGAGCCCTAAAAGTTAAAGCCTTTCGGGGCTTTTTCTATTTATAAAAAGTTCCAGCATCACTCCATATGTTTAGGGGGGATAGTAGAGATTTTTAGACTAAACAATAATGTAGACATTTTGTACATAAGAATGTACACTGGCAACAAAGGATATGTAGTAGTATCAATTTACAAATAAGATAATTAAGTATGAAACAAATAACAGCAATGATGGTTGGACTAGCATTGTTTATCCCTGCAGTAGTAGGTGCACAAACAATTTCTACGTTCGAACTACAAGAATTACTAGCACAAGACCGGCAACAATTAGTTGCACTTAACGGCGAAGATGCAGTACGAGCACACATCTTTAGTCTACTTCTTTTGCTTGCACAACAACAAGGAATTACAGTTGGGTCAACTTCAAATGTTGGTGATGTTGATGTAGAAACACTTTCTCCAAGAGACATAGAAGATGACTCTGTGGTACTGCGAGGTGAATTACAAGAAGGAGACAATACCGAGGTATGGTTTGCATTTTCACGCACTGACTCAACACCTTCATGTACCTCTTCAAACCAACGAGTACACGTAGACGGTCGATATGATGATCGAGATGATTTTTCAAAAAGACTTCGTAATCTTGATGAGGATGAGCGGTATTACTATCGTGCGTGTAGTGAAGACGACGACAGACGAACAATCTCAGGTGATGTAGAACGATTCACTACCGATGATGATAATGGTAATGACGAAGAGCCAGACGTAGATATTGAAGAAGCTGATAATATAGAAAGAACATCTGCTGAATTAAACGGTTCTGTAGACATGAATGACTTTAGGAACGGAATTGTATTCTTCCTATGGGGAGAAGATGAAGACGAGGTTGAAGACGCAACAGATGAAGACGAGTACGACGATATTGATGAAGATGGAGATGATTTACAAAAACAACGAGTTGACTCTGATTTGGATGGTGAAGATGATTTCTCACTAGATATTCGTAATCTAGACAGAAACACCGATCATTACTTTGCACTCTGTGTTGAGTATGAAGATGAGGATGATGATGAAACATTAGAGTGTAGTTCAATTGAAGAATTTGAGACTGATAACTAGTCTTACACAGACAGAATAAAAGAGCACGCCTGTGGCGTGCTCTTTTATTTACAACAATTCTTTCTCAAGATACTCCATGAGTAGTTTATACAAGGGTCGTTTGAAATCTATTATTTCATCCACAACATCGGTAATAGGGATCCATTTATACGAGCTGAATTCTTTGTCTTGTGCTTGAGTAAGATCAATCGTAATATCGTCGTTAACTTGTAGGTAGAACCATTTTTGTGTTTGTCCTCGGTAGCCACGCCGCTGGAGATAGTGTACTCCTTTGTGAAGGGTTCTGTCCATTGGAATAGTGTACGAGAGCCATTCGGGGTATTCACCAAGCAGGGCAATAGAAGATTCGAGAATCCCGGTTTCTTCGTAGAGTTCTCGCAGTGCCCCCGCTTGTGGATCTTCATCACGGTCAAGGCCGCCTTGAGAGCTCTGAAAGCTACCTGGAATATCTGAACGTTCAAATAATACACATTCATGTTTCGAGTTTATGATAATGACACCAACACCTGCCCTAAAGTATGAATCGTTATCTTTGATTCTTGTAAAGAATTTTTTCATATCACTATTATACAAGAGAAAAGCCGTGACATTGTCACGGCTTTTCATATTTTGTTAGTTAACTAATTCAAAATCAATTTTTCTCTCTTCGATATTTACATCTTTAACTCTTACGGTGAGTTTGTCTCCAATTTTGAATGAAGCACCTGAGTTACCTTTGAGAGACATGGTCTTTTGATCGTACTGGTAAAAATCTCCTCCCATATTTCGAACATTAAGCATTCCTTCACCTTTGGTTACACTGTCTTGTACAAAGAGCCCAAACTTAGTAACTCCGGTAATCATTCCATACAATTCTTCACCAATTTTTGTAGAGAACAGTTCTACGTATTTGAACTTAGTTGAAGCACGTTCTGCATCCACTGCACGCTTTTCCATTTCTGAAGAGTGAATAGCTAGTTCTTGAATAATCGCTGCATCTTCCTGAGGTACATTCTCTC